>JACMOF010000386.1 GCA_014378155.1 Caulobacter sp.
CGTCGCTCAGAGCGGTGGGCGCTTCCTGGGCGAAGGCGGGGGCGGCGAGGCCGGCGGCGACGACCAGGGCGGCGACGGCGCCGCCGTGGCGCAGATGGTGACGGATGGTCATGTGAAGATCCCCTTCGTGCGTCGCGGGGCCGACGCTTGAGGGGTGCAATGCACAATGGCGGAGACGAATCCAAAGCTTTGATGACGCAAAAGCCGCGGATTGATGAAGTTTTGCCACCAGATGTTACTATTTGACCACGGGACGACAAGGGCGCCCAAAAGCAGATCACAAGTCATAGCTTTATTACTTATCGTCATGGGACGGACAATTTAGCGCTTACGGGGAAAGGCGTTGATCAACGCCTTCCTGCAGAAGCGACACGTGGGCCGAGACAATTTTCCAACCGTTTTCGGCGCGAATCCAGGTCTGGCTCTGGCGTCCGGGATTTTTCGCCCCCTCCCGAAGGAATTCGACGTTGGCGATTGCGAAATCTCGCCCAAACGTGGCAATTTCGGTCCGCAAGCGCGACCTCTGCGGCGAACCGCCGGACCGACCGATTCGGAAGGCCGCGATCGCCGCGAACCCGTAGAGGTTCTCGGCCACGCCATAGCGAACCGTCTCGGGTGCGTCGCGGAAGAAGCCGTCCAGCGCCTCGACGTCGTTGGTCATCAGCGCGACCTCATAGGCGTCGACGGCGGCGGTGACCTCGGCCAGCACGGGCGGGTCGTTGATGATCATCAGAAGCCTCCCCAAACCGAGCCTGGCGGCCGGTGGGCGGCGACGACGCCGGCCTGCTCCAGGCGCAAAGCCGCCGCCAGGGCCAGGTCCTCGCGCCAGGCCGGGGCGATGATCTGCACGCCGATCGGCAGCTTGCCGGGGCGATTGAGCGGCACGGTCACCACGGGCAGGCCGATATAGCTGATCGGCTGGGTATAGGCGCCGAGGTTCTTGCGGACGGAAACCTGTCGGCCGTCCATCTCCATGGTCGTCTGGCCGACGCCAGGCGCGGGACAGACCGAGGCCGGGGCCAGCAGGATGTCGAAGTCCTCGAACACCTTGGCGACCGCGTCGCGGAAGATCGGGCGATAGCGGCGGGCGGCCTCGGCCACGCCGTCCGGCAGCAGGGCGCCGGCCAGCAGGCGGTCGCGGACGGCGGGGTCGTAGTCCATCGGCCGGGTCTTCAGGTCGTCCAGATGCAGATGGCTGGCCTCGGCAGGGGTCAGGCAGAAGGCGGCGGCGCGGGCGATCTCGGCGCCGGGCAGTTCGACGCCGCGCCTTGCTTGCAGGGCGTCGGCGACGATCTCCAGCGCTTCCAGCACCTCGGGAAAGGCCCCCCGCGCGAACCAGCCGCCCAGCACGCCGACGCGGAGAGGACCGTCGGCGCCTTCTTGCAAGCGGGGAGCTTGCAGGCGAGGGGCGGCTGGTTCGGCGGGCCGACGGCAGAGCGGGTCGAGAGGATCGGGGCCCTGCATCAGGTCGTAGGCTAGGGCCAGATCCTCCACCGACCGCGCGAACGGTCCGATGTGGTCGAGGCTCTCGACAAAGGGAAAGGCGCCCTGGCGCGACAGGCGGCCCAACGTAGGCTTGAGACCAAACACCCCGCACAGGCTGGCGGGGATGCGGATCGAACCGTTGGTGTCCGAGCCCAGGCTGAGGGGCACGAGGCCTCCGGCCACCGCAGCGGCCGACCCGCCCGACGAGCCGCCGGCGATGCGGGTCAGGTCGTGCGGGTTGCGGGTTGGCCCGTCATGGGCGTTCTCGGTGACGAAGCCATAGGCGAACTCGTCCATGTTCAGCGCCCCGACCAGCACCGCCCCGGCGGCCGTGAGGCGTTGGATGGCCGTGGCGTCGCGGGTGGCGGGCGCGGCCTCGCGGCGGATCTTCGAGCCGACGATCGTGGTCACACCTTCGACGTCGAACAGGTTCTTCACCGCAAACGGCACGCCGGCCAGCGGACCGACGGGGCGTCCGGCGGCAAGGTCGGCGTCGAGGGCGTCAGCCTGGGCCAGGGCGCGGCTTTCGAACACGGCGGTGAAGGCGTTGAGGTCGCTGTTGCGCGCGGCGATCGCGGCGAATGCGGCCTCGGTTTCCGCCCGGGCGGTGGTCGTCCCGCTCCGCACGTCGGCGGCGATGGTGGTGGCGGAGCGGGAGCTCATGGCTCGAAGGCCTTGGCGGCGCCAGGCGCATCGACAGGCAGCGCGGCGATGAAGGTCTCGGCCTGACGCCGCAGCAGGGTCAGGTTGTCGATCACCCCGGCGCGCGCGGCGGGCGGCAGCGGTAGGCCCAGCGCCTCGGCGCGGGCGTCGGCATAGGCCGCGACCGCATCGTCGGAAAGGTCGAGAAACGTTGCGAGCGCCGGATCGGCCGCCATGTCGGGCGAGCTCCACAAGTAAGAAATTTCTTCATAACCGGGATATTCGGCCACCGCTAGAGCGCGCGGGCCCGGGATAGGGAGGAGCCCAGCGGCGGGTCAGGTCGGTCGTCCTGGCGCCCGCGTGTTGGGCGCCAGGCGCCGGGATAGGCTTGGGCGACGGTCGCGGCTAGGGTCGGTTCGCTGGGCAGGGGTCCTCTGCCGGCTTGTAGTAGAAGGCTTATCGCATGCGCCATCACCTGGCTTCGTCCCCCGAGACCGTCCGGTTCGGGATCTTCGACGCCGCCTTCGATCCGGTTCTGACCGTCGATTCAGGCGACACGGTGACGTTCGAGTGTGTGTCGGGCGGCCCCGAGGTGATGCCACCGGCCGAGCTGGGGCTATCGATCCCCGCCACCCTGCAGGCCATCCACGACGCCAAGCTGGAGCGCCTGGGGCCGCACATCTTGACCGGTCCGGTGGCGATCCGGGGGGCGGAGCCCGGCGACACGCTGGAGGTGCGGATCGACGCGATCGAACCCAACAATAGCTGGGGTTACTGCGCCGTACGCCCGTTGGCGGGGACCTTGCCGGAGGATTTCCCTGACCGCTATGTCAGCCACATCGCCGTCGACGGCGCGGCCGGGACCTGCAAGCTTAGCTGGGGCCCGACATTGCCGCTGAGGCCGTTCTTCGGCACGGCTGGCGTCGCCCCGCCACCCAGCTATGGCCGGATCTCCAGCCGCGAGCCGCGCGCCCACGGCGGCAACATGGACTGCAAGGAGCTGACGGCCGGCGCGACCCTGTTCCTACCGGTCTGGGTCGCCGGCGCCAACTTCTCGGTCGGCGACGGTCATGGCCGCCAGGGCGACGGCGAGGTCTGCGTCAACGCGCTGGAGATGGGGCTGACGGGGACCTTCACCTTCTTGCTGCACAAAGCTGGCGAGGTGGGCGTGGCGACGTGGCCGAGGGCGGAGACGCCGACCCATTTCATCACCCTGGGCTTTAACGAGGACCTGGATCTGGCGATGAAACAGGCCTTGCGGGGGATGATCGACTTCATCGTGTCACGGTCGGCGTTGACCCGGGTTCAGGCCTATCAGTTCTGCTCGCTGGCCGTGGACTTTCGCGTGACCCAGACGGTCAACGGCGAGAAGGGCGTGCATGGGATGTTGGAGAAGGGCGTGTTGTTCTGAAGTCCTCCTCCTGTGGGGCAGGTGTCGGCGAAGCCGACGGAGGGGGGAGTGTTCGGAAGGTGGCTTCAGCGACGATCGCCGACCCTAAAACGCCCCCCACCGATCGCTGCGCGATCGCCTCCCCCTGTGGGGAGGACTTATTTCCCCTTCGTCAGGTACCCTTCCAGCAAATCCAGCGCATGGACCAGCCGCTCGCGTCGCCACTCGGCCTTGCTCATGTCGGTGTCCAAGGTCACCGACAGAGAATAGCCGTTCGCCAGGTGGAAGCGGCTCATCGCCGCGATGGTCACATAGATCTGCACCCAGTCGAGGCCCTCCCGAAATACGCCCTGCTTTTGGCCGCTGTCGATCAAGCGCTCGATGGTCCGGCGCAAAGGGAAGGCCGTCTCGGTGACCTTGCGCGATTGCGAGACGAACTTGCCCTGCATCAGGTTTTCGTTGCGCAGCAGGCCGTCGATGCGCGGGTTCTTCTCGAAATAGTCGAAGGTGAAGCGCTGCAGGGCGAAGACGCCCTCCAGCGGCTGGTCGAAGTCGATCTTCAGCTCGGACTCGCGGCCCCGCAGATCCTCGTAGGCGGCCTCCAGCACCGCCAGGTACAGGCCCTTCTTGTCGCCGAAATAGTGGTAGAGCATGCGGATATTGCACTTGGCGGCCTTGACGATCCGCTCGATGCGCGCGCCGGCATAGCCCGCCGCCGCGAACTCCTTGAGGGCCGCCGTCAGGATCGCCTTGCGGGTTCGTTGGGCGTTGCGCCTGCGCGGCGCCGGCGCGGCGTCGTCCGTCACGGAGGCGGAGGGCGTCTCTACCCGGGTCGTCACTGCGTTTTGGCCCCCGCCTTGATCCAGGCGCCCAGCTGGGCGCGTTCCTCATCGGTGATGTGAGTCTCGTCGCCAAGCGGCATGCTCTTGCTGTCGACCGCCATCTGCTGGATGCGCGGTGCGTAGCGCGCCATGCCGGCCGGCGTGTCGAAAGCCGCGCCATTTGGCGGCGCGGTGAGACCCCTGTGGGTCGGGACGGCGGCGTGACAGGTCACGCAGTGCTTCTCGACGATGGCCTGGGCGACGGGGAACGGCACGTCCGACATCATCGCGGTGGCCTTGGGCCTGACGCTAGCGATCAGGCTGACGCTGAAGATCAGCATGGCCCCGAGGAACAGGTAGTCGGGCTTGATGATCCCGTGATGGCGCAGGACGAAGAAGTAGCGGATCGACACGCCGCCAGCGCTGATCAGCGCCAGCAACAGCCAGGCCAGGTGGTGGCCCGTCACTGCTGAATAGTGGTTGCTGATCATGATGAAGATGACTGGCAGGGTCATGTGGGTGTTGTGCATCGAGCGCTGCTTGCCCATCGCCCCCAGGCGCGGATCGACGGGCCGTCCGGCCAGCATGTCGGCGACGATCTTGCGCTGGTTGGGAATGATGATCAGGAAGACGTTGCCGACCATGCAGGTGCCGATGATCGCGCCGACGTGGATGAAGGCGCCGCGATCGCTGAACAGGTGGGTCAGGGCGTAGGCCGCGCCGGTCAGGGCCAGGAACCAGACCACGCCGAACGTCCGGGGCCGCTGGCCCAGCGGTGAGCGGCACAGCACCTCGTAGACCAAGAGCCCGCCGAAGATGAAGGCCAGGCCCGTGGCGATCGCGCCGGCCTGGCTGAAGGCGTGCTTGCTGGCGTCGATCAGATAGACCGGCGCGCCAACGTAATAGAGCACGATCAGCAGGGCGAAGCCGCTGAGCCAGGTGGTGTAGGCCTCCCATTTGAACCAGTGCAGGTGGCCTGGCATATGGTCTGGGGCCGTCATGTACTTCTGCGAGTGATAGAAGCCGCCGCCATGCACGGCCCACAGCTCGCCTTTCACGCCCTCCATTTCAGGCACGGGCGGGCGCAGGTTGTTGTCCAGCCAGACGAAGTAGAACGAGGCCCCGATCCAGGCGACGCCGGCGATCACGTGCAGCCAGCGCAGCGACAGGTTCAGCCAGGTGGCGACGTCGTAGTCCATCTAGCCCGTCACCGCGTCTTGCAGCCGAAGCTTGGAGATCAGGCCGATCTGGGCGATGGCCTCGGCGATCTCAGCGGCCTTGTCGTTGTCAAGTCGCGCCTGCATGGCGGCCAGGATCGAGGTCTTGTCGTTCAGCCGCACGGCGATGATGAACGGAAAGCCGAAGCGCTCTCCATAGGCGGCGTTGAGGGCGTGGAAGCGCTCGAACTCCTCCGGCGTCAGGCGGTCGAGCCCGGCGCCGGCCTGCTCGGCCAGGCTCTCGGCGGTCAGGGTCTTGGCGATCGCCGCCTTGCCGGCCAGTTCGGGGTGGGCGCGGATCAGGGCCAGACGCTCGGCCTCGGGCGCGGCCTCCCGCACGGCCATCGTGGCGGCGTGCAAGGCCTCGACGCTGGTGAATGGCGCGGCGTCATAGGCCCGCTGCACCACCCACGGCGACAGCTCGAAGGCGAAGCCCAGGGTCGTGGCGAAACCGGTGCGGTTCATCCGGTTCAGATCGGCCAGGGTCAGGGGCGGGGCGCTCATACGGTCTTGCCCTTGTAGGGATGCGTCTTGATCCAATGGTTGGCGATCTCGATGCGACGGGCCACCCAGACCTTGTCGTGCTGGGCCACGTGCTCGAGGAACCGGCGCAGGGCCATGATCCGGCCGGGCTTGCCGACGATGCGGCAGTGCAGGCCGATGCTCATCATTTTCGGGGCCGTCTCGCCCTCCAGATAGAGGGCGTCGAAGCTGTCGCGCAGATAGGCGAAGAACTGGTCGCCGCTGTTGAAGCCCTGGGGGGCGGCGAAGCGCATGTCGTTGGCGTCCAGCGTATAGGGCACGATGAGCTGCGGCTTGCCGTGCTGGTCGTCCCAATAGGGCAGGTCGTCGGCGTAGGAGTCGGCGTCATAGCTAAAACCTCCTTCTTCAACGATCAGCCGGGCGGTGTTGGGGCTGGTGCGGCCCTGGTACCAGCCCAGCGGGCGTTCCCCCGTCAGCCTTTTGTGAATCTCGATGGCTTTGGCGATGTGCTCGCGTTCCAGGTCCTCGGGAAAGTGCTGGTAGTCGATCCAGCGATAGCCGTGGCTGGCGATCTCCCAGCCATAGTTCTGCATCGCCGCCACCACGTCGGGATTGCGCTCCAGGGCCTGGGCCACGGCGAAGACGGTGATCGGGAACCCGAACTCCTCGAACAATCGCCGAACACGCCAGAAGCCGGCGCGCGAGCCATATTCGTAGAGGCTTTCCATCGCCATGTGCCGCATGTCGGGGATCGGCTGGGCGCCGACCATCTCCGAAAGGAAGTGCTCGGCCTGGGGGTCGCCATGCAGGATCGAGCCCTCGGCGCCTTCCTCGTAGTTGAGGACGAACTGCACGGCGATCCGGGCGCCGCCCGGCCAGGCGGCCTGGGGCGGGTTTTCGCCGTAGCCGATGAGGTCGCGAGGGTAGGTCATCGACCGACTCCGCTTGGGCTCCGCCCCCTATGGGGGCGGACAGACCGCGAAGCGGTCAGGTGGGGGCAAGTCGGGTTTGCCACTTGCGCACTTGCCCCCTCCGCGCCTTCGGCGCTCCTCCCCCATAGGGGGAAGAGCCCCCGCGTGACTGTCGCCTTCACGAAAACACCCCCAATGCCGCATCCACCCCGGCCCCGGCCACAAACCCGAACCCCTCGCCCCGCAGCACAGCTTCCAGCGCCGCCAGGGTCGTCAGCACCGCGTACTTCCGCGCATTGACCC
>JACMOF010000387.1 GCA_014378155.1 Caulobacter sp.
GCGCCGGGCCGCGCCCTGCCCGTGCGGCCCGCGCCGAGCCGGCCGAGGATGACGCCAACGGCCGTCGCGGTCGTAAGCGCCGGCGTCGCGGCGGTCGTCGCGACGAGGCTGACGGAGCGCCTGTCGAAGCGGCCGGCGCCGAGGACGATGAGGACGCCGATGGCGTCGAACGCGGCGAGGGCGATATCGAGGGTGAGGACGAGGAATCGCGTCGCCGTCGTCGCCGCCGCGGTCGTCGTGGCGGTCGTCGTGGCGGCCGCGAGGACGGCGATCGTCCGGCCGACGCCTTCACCTGGACCCGGCCGCGGGTGCCGTTCGGCGAGAACGCCTTTGTCTGGCACGATCCCGAAACCCTGGATGGCGGCCGCGGCGAGCGTCGCCCTGAGCGAGCCGATCGTCCCGAGCGCATAGAGGCTGCGGAAGCGGTCGCCGCGCCTGCCGCGGAAACCGCCGCGCGTCCCGAACGCGCCGAACGCGGTGGTCGCCGTGGGCGAGGCCGTGGCGAACGCACCGAACAGGTGGCCGACGCCTCGAGCGTCGAACGGGCTCCCGCTCAACGGGTCGATGTCGCCGATCTGGAGCCGGCGCCGCTGGCCCCGGCGGTGATCGAAGGTCCGCCGGCCGATATCTGGGTCGAACTGCCGCCGCAGGAAGACGCGCCGAAGAAGGCGCGCCGTCCGCGCAGCCGGGGTCGCAAGACCACCGACGAGGTCGTTGAAACCGTGGAGGCCGAAACCGTGGAGGTCGAAGCCGTGGCGGAAACGCCGGTCGCCGAAGCCACCCCGATCGCCCCTCCGGTGATCGAGGACACGCCGATGGTGGCCGCCGACGTCGAGGTCGTCGCTCCAACCCCAGAGCCCGAGCCGGTCGCTATCGAGCCCGCCGAGACGCCTGTCGCGGTCGAGCCCGATCCGTCCGAGATCCTGACCCCGCCTGAAAAGCCCAAGCGCGGCTGGTGGCGTCGCGGCTGATAAGCCGTGATGAAGGTCGGCGGGGCCCTGGTCCCGCCGACCTTCACCACTATATCCGTGGGGAACTCGATCGACCGCTGTTCCCAGGTCGCCGAGAACCGCGTTAGACTGCTGTTTGAGCGCGGGGGCGCGATCAGGAGAGCTTCGATGACCTCCCGCAGTTGGGCGGCTTCCGGCAA
Organism: Caulobacter sp.; assembly: GCA_014378155.1. Lineage (GTDB taxonomy): Bacteria > Pseudomonadota > Alphaproteobacteria > Caulobacterales > Caulobacteraceae > Caulobacter. The sequence goes on from JACMOF010000387.1 coordinate 1,151, forward strand.
GAACGGTCTGCGAACCGGCTCGGCGCTTTCGGCGCTGATCCTGCTCGTGGCCACGCTGACGCCGGCCACGCCGGCTAGCGCCCAGAACGGCGCCTCCCTGATCCGCGACACCGAGATCGAGGAAATCCTGCACCGCGACGCCGACCCGATCTATGCGGCGGCGGGCCTGGACCCAAAGACGGTGCGTATCCTGCTGGTCGGCGACAAGGAACTGAACGCCTTCGCCACCCAGGGCCTGATGATGGGTCTCAACACCGGCCTGATCCTTCAGACCGAGACGCCCAACCAGTTGAAGGGCGTCATTGCCCACGAAACCGGCCACCTGGCCGGCGCTCACCCGCTGCGCTCCGACGAGATGATGAAGGCCGGCCTCAAGCCGATGATCCTGACCATGGGCCTGGGCGTGCTGGCCGCCTTGGCCGGCGCCCCCGACGCCGGGGCCGTGCTGATGGGCAACGCCCAGTATTTCGGCGCCCTGGGGGCCCTGGGCTACAGCCGCGACCAGGAGTCCCGGGCCGACCAGGCCGGCGCGGGCTTTCTGGAGGCCACCGGCCAGTCGGGTCGCGGCCTGGTCGAGTTCTTCGACAATTTCCGCTACCAGGAGGTCTTCGACCAGTCGCGGCGCTTCGCCTATTTCCGCAGCCACCCACTGTCGGGCGACCGGATTGACGCCCTGCGCGGCCGGGTCGAGAAGCAAGCGCATTACAACGCCGTCGATGATCCGGAGTCCCTGGCCGAACACGAGATCATGAAGGCCAAGCTGGAGGGCTTCATCAATCCCGGCGTGGCGATCGTCAAGTACAAGGAAAGCGATCGCGGCTTTCCAGCTCGCTATGCCCGGGCCATCGCCTATTACCAGATGAAGGAGCCCGACCGGGCCCTGAAGATTCTGGAAGGCCTGATCGCCGAGAACCCGAACAATCCCTATCTCTGGGAGCTCAAGGGCCAGATCCTGTTCGAGTTCAACCGTGTCAAGGAGGCCGAAGAGCCCCAGCGCCGCTCGGTGGCGCTGAAGCCTGACGCCGCCTTGCTGCGGGTCAATCTGGGCCAGACCCTGATCGGCCAGAGCGACCCCAAGAAGGTCGAGGAGGGCATCGCCGAACTGAAGCGCTCGCTGATCGACGAGAGCGACAATTCGGTGGCCTGGCGCCTGCTGGCCCAGGCCTATGACCAGCGCGGCGAGGACGGCGAGGCCCGCCTGGCCACCGCCGAGCAGTATTTCAACATGGGCGCCACCCAGGAGGCCCGCGTCTTCGCCATGCGAGCCCGGGAACTGCTCAAGAAGGACAGTGTCGAATGGCGTCGCGCCACCGACATCGTCCTGACCTCCAACCCTTCCAACCAGGACCTCAAGGACCTGGCCAAGGAAGGCGC
>JACMOF010000388.1 GCA_014378155.1 Caulobacter sp.
ACCACCTTGCCGGGCCAGAGGCCGGAAGCGTCGACATCGGCGATGGTCTCCAGCGCGGTCTGCTTCTGGGCGTCGCTGGAATAGTAGATGGCCGAGCGGTAGCTCAGGCCCAGGTCGTTACCCTGGCGGTTCTTGGTGGTCGGATCGTGGATCTGAAAGAAGAATTCCAGGATGCGGCGATAGCTGATGATCGTCGGGTCGAAGACGATCTCGATCGCCTCGGCGTGAGTCCCGTGATTGCGATAGGTGGCGTTGGGCACATCGCCGCCGGAGTAGCCCACGCGGGTTTCCAGCACGCCGGGATAGCGGCGCAGCAGGTCCTGCACGCCCCAGAAACAGCCGCCGGCCAGGATCGCGGTTTCGGTGGTGGCGGTCATGGGGCAGGCTCCTTTGCGTTCGTCGCTCGAGGCCACATGTTGGGTCTATCGGCGTTCCACGCAAGCTTGAACCCCACCCGTCTTGAAAGGCTGCCCGTGATGCGACCGTCGGTTCTCTTCGTCTGCATGGGCAATATCTGTCGCTCGCCCCTGGCCGAGGCGGCGTTTCGCCAGGAGGCGCAGCGCCGGGGCCTCGAGATCGAGGTCGATTCGGCTGGCACCGGCGGCTGGCACGCCGGCGACTCGCCCGACCGCCGCGCCCAAGCGGTGGCCCGGCGCCACGGCGTCGAGATCGGCTGTTACAAGGCGCGCCAGGTGAAGCTGGAGGATTTCCGCCGCTTCACCCACATCGTCGCCTTGGATCGCGACAACCTCGCCGACCTCACGGCCCTGCGGCCAAGCGATGCGACGGCGGAGCTGATGTTGCTGCTGGATACGGTCGAGGGGCGCCGAGGCAAGTCGGTGGCCGATCCCTACTACGGCGATGACGCTGGGTTTAATGTGACTTGGAGCGACGCCGTGGCAGGGGCGAAGGGGTTGGTCGAACGGATCGAGGCCAACCTCTAAATCAGAACCGCAGCGCCAGCTTGGCCCCGACGAACTTGCCGTCCGGATCGTAGCCGCGGGCCATGGCCGCGCCGCTGGTGTCGGCGCTGGGCTGCAGGCCGCAGAGCAGGCCGGCCGAGCCGGTGACGCTGTCCGTCCCGGCTTCCACCGAGGTGCGGGCGACGCCCGGCGGCAGCGGGGGCGCGGCGCGGCTATAGCGCAGCGGGAAGGCGGCGCGCGGCGAGGCCAGGTCAAGCGACCGCTGGGTGATGGCCGGGGTCTGGACCGCGAAGGACTGAACGGTCTGTGCCTGGCTCGCGCTGGCGATCAAGGCCGCGCCCAGGGCGATCGGAACGAGAAGGGTGGCGCGAGGCATGGCGGTCTCCAGCGGCGGACGCTTCAGAACTAGGCCCGCGAGACCCCCGTCTCAAGCGGCGCGATGTCGCGGCTCCGAGGCGGCGACCCGCCCCGGAGCCTGGAACGATCAAGCCTTGGTGTCGAAAGCCCCGCCGGTGTCGGCGCCGTTGCTGGCATAGGGATTGGCTGCGGCGGCCGGTTCAACCGGCGCTTCGGGACCCTTGGAACCCTTGGCGGCCACGGCGACCATGGCCGGGCGGACCAGTCGGCCCATCAGCTCATAGCCCGCCTGCAGCACCTGCAGAACGCCGCCGGCCGCGACCTCGTCCGAGGGCTGTTCCATCACCGCCTGGTGCAGGTGGGGATCGAACTTCTCGCCCTTGCCGGGCTCGAGTTTCTTCAGGCCATTGCGTTCGAAGGCGTCCTGTAGCGCCTTCTCGGTCATCTCGACGCCGATGATATAGTTGGTGACCGCCGGATCCTGCGACTCGCGCGGGCTCATGGCCGTGGCGCGCGACAGGTTGTCGGCCGCGCCCAGCAGGTCGCGGGCGAACTTCTGGATCGCGAAGGCGCGGGCGTCGTTGCTCTCGCGCTCGGCTCGGCGCTTGGTGTTCTCGGCGTCGGCCAGATAGCGCAGCGCCTGATCCCTCAGGGCCGCCACCTCCAGCTTCAGGGTTTCGATTTCCTGGGCTGCGTCATCGGTCTCGAAGGCCACGTCTTCGGCCGGCGTTTCGTCGTCGGTCATGTCGTACAGTCCTTATCCGTCCATCATCCGGCCGAGCACGCGGGCGGTATAGTCCACCAGCGGGATCACCCGGGCATAGTTTAAGCGGGTGGGCCCGATCACGCCGATCGCGCCCAACACCTTCTGCCGGCCCGTCATATAGGGCGCCGCGATCAGGGAGGAGCCCGAAAGCGAAAAGAGTCGTGTTTCGGCCCCGATGAAAATGCGCACGCCCTCTGCGGTTCGCACGTCGTCGAGCAGTCCGATCAGTTGGCCCTTCTGCTCCAGGTCGTCGAACAGCCGGCGCACGCGCTCCAGATCCTCAAGGGCGCTGGCGTCGGCCAGCAGATTGGCCCGGCCGCGCACGATCAGGGCGCGGTCGGGGTCGTCGCCGCCGCTCCAGGCCGCCAGTCCGTCCTCGACCAAACGCGCGGCGGTGGCGTCCAGTTCAAGCCGCGCCTTGTCGAGCTCGGCGGCCATCTCGGCCTTGGTCTCGCCGAGGGTGCGGCCGCGCAGGCGGGCATTGAGGAAGTTGGAGGCCTCCTGCAGCGAGGCCGGCGTGACCCCGGCCGAGCGCTTCATCAGCCGGTTTTCCACCGTGCCGTCGTCAAACACCATGATCGCCAGGGCCTGGTCGGCGCCCAGGGCCACGAACTCCACATGCTTGACCCCGCCCTCGCGGGCCGGCGTCACGACGATGCCCGCTCCGCCGGCCAGGCCCGAGAGAATGGCGCTGGCCTCGCCCATGGCGTCCTCGAACGAGCGGCCGTGGGCGAACAGCCGCGTCTCGATGGTCCGCCGCTCCTCCTCGCCGATGTCGCCCACCTCCAGCAGGCCGTCGACGAACATCCGCAGGCCAGCATGGGTGGGAATGCGGCCGGCGCTGCTGTGCGGCGCATCGAGCAGGCCCAACTGCGCCAGGTCCTGCATCGTGTTGCGGATCGAGGCCGGCGACAGCGACACATCGCGTGACAAGGTGCGCGAGCCGACCGGTTCCCCGGTCTCCAGATAGGATTCCACCACCCGTCGGAAGATATCACGGGCCCGGCTGTCCAGGTCGGTGAGGCTGGGCGTCTGAGCGGAAAACCCGGAAAAAAGCTGTGTCATGAAGCC
>JACMOF010000389.1 GCA_014378155.1 Caulobacter sp.
CCGAACTCGATGAACCGCCGGTCGCCCTCACCGATGCGGTTGAAGATTTCCAGGACGATGCCGTCCTCGTCGTTCTGGCTATAGGTCTTGCGGCCATGGGCGATCAGCCGGCCGGGCTGGCGCGCCCGCGCACTGGTCCGGAGGTCGTCCCACCACCGCTGCAAGGCGATGCGGTTGGCGACCTGGGCCTGTTTGACGATGCGCTTGCCGCCGAACATCAGCACCCGCCCCTTGAACACGAGCGGCTCATGGACGGACCTCGCCCAGGGGAGCGTCAGCGGGCAACAGCGCAAAGATCGAAGTCTGGAGGGCCGGGTCGTTGGGACGGCCGTAGGTGGCCGCGAGCATCATCAGCTTACGTCCGGCCGGAAACGGCTGGCCGGTCTCCGCCGAAGCTAGACCCGCGACATCCACCCGAACCGTCGTAGCCATTGGCCCCAGGGTCAGGGCTTGAGGCCCCGGGGCTTTCAGGTCGATCGCCGTCCGGTCCCTGTAAGCGGTGACCTTGAAGCCCACCATCAACGTTCCGCACTGGCCCCATGTCCATTCCTTGGTTGGGGCGGTCATGGCGTCCGGCGCGCAGATACGCAACGCGACGGATGCCTGGGGGCGGGCTAAAGGCGGATCGACGTAAAAGTAGTCGATAGCGATCCTCCCGGCCGGGATGTCCTCCGGGCGGATCGGGCTGTAGGCCACCTTCGCAGGAGCCCAGCGCCAAGCCTTCGGTTTCAGCTCGTAGGCGGTACGGGCGCGCGAAGCGGAGTCGACCAGCGCTTGCCCATCGAACACTCCGTCATGATCCGCGTCGCGAAAGCAAACACCGACGTCCCCCTTCAAGAAGATGCCGATCGCCCCGTTGGAGCTCGGCGCGCAAAACACGTCGCTCTCGGCGGTCACGGCCTTTGCGAACACAGCGCCTTCCGGGAAGGCGATGGTGCGCCCAGTGGCGTCCGGCAGTTGATAGGCGAACGTCAGACGAACCGCCGCTTCGGATCGGAATGCCTGGCTGAACAGGTCTCCGCCACTGGCAACGGCGGTCGTCGAGGTCGTTGTTGGCGGCTCGACGATGATTGGGAAAAGAAGCAAGGGTCGGCCGCTCGCGGACGGCTCGGCCGCCTCCGCGCCCGAACCCGTTACGAATAGCGCAACCAGCAGCCCGAGGGCTTGAAGGGCGCTGTTTTGGCTCACTTCTTCTCTTTCTTCTTGTACATGGCCAGCATCCGGTTGGTGACCAGGAAGCCGCCGAAGATGTTGACGGCCGCGAAGGCGGCGGCGATGGCGCCGGCTCCCTTGGAGATCCAGGTCGAGGCGGCGACCGTGCCGCCGGCCAGGTCGGCGTCAGCCCCGTGCGCAGCGGCAGCTAGGAGCGCGCCGACGATGATCACCGACGAGATGGCGTTGGTCACGGCCATCAGCGGGGTGTGCAGGGCCGGCGTCACGCTCCAGACCACGTAATAGCCGACGAAGATGGCGAGCACGAAGATCGCCAGGCGGAACACGGTGGGGTCGACGGCTTCCATGGGAGCCTCCCTTTTCGAGCTTTGAGTTAGGCGGTCTTCAACGCCGGATGCACGACTTCGCCGCCCTGGGTGACCAGGGCCGCTTTCAGGATCTCGTCCTCGAAGTCGGGGGCAAAGCTGCCCTCCTTGTTCAGGAACAGGCCCGACAGGGCGAAGAGGTTGCGGGCATAGAGCGCCGAGGCGTCGGTGGCGATGCGGCCGGGCAGGTTGGGAATGCCCAGGATCTTGACGCCGTTCTCGGTGACCGCCGTCTCACCGAGCTTGGCGCCGACCACATTGCCGCCGGCCTCGATGGCCAGGTCGACGATGATCGAGCCCGGCCGCATAGAGGCCACCTGGGCGGCGCTGACCAGCTTGGGAGCCGGGCGGCCGGGGATCAGGGCGGTGGTGATGACGATGTCCTGCTTGGCGATGTGGGCCGAGACCAGCTCGGCCTGCTTGGCCTGGTACTCGGCGCTCATCTCCTTGGCGTAGCCGCCGGCGGTCTGGGCGTTCTTGAACTCCTCGTCCTCGACCGCCAGGAACTTGGCGCCCAGGCTCTCGACCTGTTCCTTGGTGGCGGGACGCACGTCGGTGGCGGTGACCACCGCGCCCAGGCGGCGGGCCGTGGCGATGGCCTGCAGGCCGGCGACGCCGACCCCCATGATGAACACCTTGGCCGCGGCGATCGTGCCGGCGGCGGTCATCATCATCGGCAGGGCCTTGCCATAGGCTTCCGAGGCCTCGATCACGGCCCGATAACCGGCCAGGTTGGCTTGCGAGGACAGCATGTCCATCACCTGGGCCCTGGTAATGCGCGGGATGAATTCCATGGCGAGACTGCTAGCGCCGGCCTTGGCCAGGGCGTTCAGACTGTCCTTGTCGACATGCGGATTGAGCGCCGCAGCGACGATCGCGCCGGTCTTCAGGGCGGCGATCTCTGCGGCCTCGGGCGCGCGCACCTTGAAAAGAACGTCGGCGTCCTTCACCGCCTGCGCCGCTGTAGCGGCCAGGGTCGCCCCGGCCGCCGCATAGTCGGCGTCGGGATAGGCGGCGGCGGCGCCGGCCCCAGCCTCGACCACCACCGTCCAGCCGGCTGCGGCCAGTTTCTTGACGGTCTCGGGCGTGGCCGCGACCCGGGTTTCACCCCCGCGGGTCTCTTTCGTGACGGCGATAATGGCCACCGGCATACCCCTCCCAAGGACGCTGCTTGCTCACGCGAGCTTGCGCGTCTCTCTAGGGGAGGTTCTTGCCCCATGTCGAGCCTTACGCTCGCGTCAGGGGCAAAAATATACCGATGTCTACCGGTGTCAGTGGGCGGAGGCGGGCTTTTCGCGCAGGGCCAGGAAGCCCAGCACCGCCAGCGCGATTCCCGCGCCGAAGCCGGCCAGCGGGCCGGCGTCGGTGCAGAACCACACGGTGATGGTCAGCAGCAGGGTGGCGATCGCCAGCGAGCCCCACTTGGTGAACTTGCCAAAACCCTCGAAGGTCGCGGCCTGTTCGTGGATGTTCATTTCACCGCGGTTGTAGTCGCCGGCCATGTCTAATTCCTACTTGGAAGAAAAAACGCCCCGCCGCTTACAACGTGCGGCGCGCCGGCTCAAGCCGCCCCGATGTCGCGGTTGGCCCAAGCCTCGTCGATGAACCGCGTTCGAACAGCCTGGACGGCCTGATCGACCGAAATATCGGCGATCCTGCCCTCCCCACCGTCGAGGCGACTGAGCCAGCGCGAATAGGCCGGCACGGGGCTGGTCCCCATCAGGCCGATGGCCGGACATCCCACCGAGGCGGCGACGTTCAGGGGGCCAGAGTCGTTGCCCAGGAACCCGGCTGACAGGGCGATCAGGGCGGCGGCCTGGTCCAGCGGCAAGTCGCAGGCCAGGATGTCGCGGGCCAAAACGCCAGGGATGGGCGCGGGCTGGGCGTCGACCGTCTGTTGGACACGCAGCGCGTCGTTGGGGCCGCCCAGCCAGAACACCGTCG
>JACMOF010000390.1 GCA_014378155.1 Caulobacter sp.
ACCTGCAGTTCCGAGTTCGTGGTGTTCAGGTTTTGCAGGGCGATCATCGCGCCCGAGTTCGTGTTGATGCTATTGAGACCCATGGTCGTCGTCCTATTCAAGGCATCCGACGTCATTTTGACTGCCGGGAGCGTTTTGCTCGCCACCAGAATGGTCGATGTCGGTTTACGAGCTATGAAGAGGAATTGTTGGAACCGGCAAGATCTGTCGTCGCGGATATTTGTGTCGGGTCAATATATATAAAACCTAAGGTACATGTGTCGATCTGTCGCGTTGTCGAAAGATTTGATACAAAACTGGGGTATTTTCTCGACCTTATCTTTCGGCCGCCGCCTCGGGTTGTTTTTCGCTGCGGCCAAACGTCCAGACGTTCCGCTCAGGCGCTCAGGCGCTCAGGCGCTCAGGCGCTCAGGCGATGCGGCGTCTGGTCGCGGTCGTCGTGGTCGAAAAGGTCGAAGGCGTCTTCCCACGCGGCTTGGCGAGAGACGCGGAGGGCTGCGTCGTCGATGATCCGGACGATCTGGTCCTCGCGGTCGTTCCAGACCAGGCCGACGTCGGCGGCGCGCTCGGCGTCGCGGCCCAGCAGCAGAATGATGTCGGCCCGCAACACCCGCTCGGGGCCCAGCCCCAGCAGGGTGCGGCCGCCGCCGAGATCGCGATGGATGTCAGCGAAGTCGAGCACGGCCGAGATCATCGCGGCGCTGACCGGGGCGGTGTGCCAGTCCTGGCAGGCGAGACGGTTCATGATCGAGGCTCCGAGACGGCGCGAGTTGCTGGACTCTGCTTTTAAGGATGCCTTGCGACAAAAACGGTCGTATTGGTTTCGCCATGCGGCACGACAAGGCGACCAAACTGCTGGACCTCGCCCGGATGCTGGCTGGCTCGTCCGAGGGCATGACCCTGGACGAGATGGCCCGCGCGATGGAGGTGGGGCGACGCACCGCCGAACGGATGCGCGACGCGGTCTGGGCCGCCTTTCCGCAGATGGAAGCCATCGACGATCCGCCCACCAAGCGTTTCCGCATCCCATCTGGTCTGGATAGCCTGTTTCAGACACCGACCGCCGAGGAACTGGCCGCACTGCGCACCGCCGCCGACAGCTACGCTGCGGGGGGAGCGGCCGGGCGGGCCGCGTCGTTGCAGGCTCTGGAGCGCAAGCTGATGTCTGCCTTGCGCGGCTCGGCCCGCCGCCGGGTGGCTCCGGATCTCGAAGCCCTGATCCAGGCCGAGACCATCGCCATCCATCCGGGCCCCCGTCCGTTCGAGGACGCCCAGGTCCTGGGGGCCATCCGCACGGCCGTCAAGGCGCTGCAGGCCCTGTCCTTCCGCTACGAGGGCGGCAGCGCGCCGGGCCGGACCCGCAAGGTCACGCCGCTGGGCATCCTTTTCGGTCACAGCAACTATCTGGTGGCGGTGGAGGGCAAGGACCCCCGTCCGCGCACCTTCCGGCTGGACCGCATGGAGGCCGTGGGCGTGCTCGACGAGCCGGCGCCCCCGCCGGCCGACTTCTCGCTGCCGGCCTTCGCCGCCGAGAGCTTCGGGATCTATCACGGCGACATCGAGGACGTGGTCCTGCGCATCGGCCCCAGCCGCGCCGACGACGCCGTGCGCTGGCGCTTCCACCCTAGCCAGGTGGTGTCGCGCGAGCCGGACGGATCCGTGAGCGTGGCCTTCCGGGCAAGCGGCATGCGGGAGCTCGCCTGGCACCTTTTCACCTGGGGCGACGCGGTGGAGATCGTCTCGCCGGCGGGCTTGAAGGCCTTGATGGTCGAGGAGTTGAAGGCGGCGCTGAAGGCGCACGATCTTCCTTCTCTCCTTGCGGGAAAAGGTGGCGGCCTAAGGCCGACGGAGGGGTCGAAAACCGACTCCGCTGCAGACTGAGGCGCCGCTCGCGGTTTCGGGGTCGGTGCGACCCCTCATTCAACGGCTGAGCCGCCACCCTCTCCCGCAAGGGGCGAAGGATTTTGTGACGCCACCAGCCGCAGCAGCGCGAGCTCCATTGCCCTCGGCGACGAGGCCTTTCGCTTCGGCAGTTGGCTGGTCTCGAAAGCTTCCAGCACCTTGGGGTGGATATAGGCCGCGCGGCACACCGCCGGGGTATTGCCCAGCAGGCCGGCGACGGCCTTGACGCAGGTGTTGAGCGTGCGCTTGGCCTCGGTCTGGGTCGCCGGCGCCGGGCTGGTGCCCAGGGCCTCCAGCGCCGCCAGCGAGCCGTACCAGGTGCGGAAGTCCTTGGCCGAGAATTCGTCGCCGCACGCGGACCGGATGTAGTCGTTGACGTCGCTGCTCTCGATCGCCCGGCGTTGACCGTCGTCATCCAAATACTGGAACAACCGTTGGCCGCGCAGCTCCTGGCAGGCGGCGACGATCCGGGCCAGACGGCGGTCGCGAAAGCCGGTCTTGTGCTTCTTGCCGCTCTTGCCGACAAATTCAAAGACTGCCCCGCCGCCGTTCAGCTTCAGGTGCCGCTTGCGCATGGTGGTCAGGCCAAAGCTGTTGTTCTGCTTGGCGTAGACGTCGTTGCCGACCCGAATGAGGGTCAGTTCCAGCAGGCTGACCACGGCGGCCAGCACCTTCTCGCGCGGCAGGCCGCGACGCGCCAGATCGCGCTCGACCCGTTTGCGCAGCTTGGGCAAGGAGCGGCCGAAGTCGGACATGCGGTCGTACTTGCGCGCGTCGCGGTCGGCCCGCCATTCGGTGTGGTAGCGGTACTGCTTGCGGTTCTTCTGGTCGCGGCCGATTGCCTGGATGTGGCCGTTGGCGTCGGGACAGATCCAGACGCTGGTCCATGCCGGCGGGATGGCCAGGGCCTTGATGCGGTCGAGAGTCGCCTCGTCCGTCACCGTCTTGCCGTCCTCATCGGCATAGGAAAAGCCCTTGCCGTCGGCGACGCGGCGCAGGCCCTGCTCCTGGTCGTTGACATAGGCCAGCAGGGTGCGTTCGGCGGGGGTCGTCTCCGCAATGTCGCGGGCCATGGTCACTCGCTCCTTGAAGGATGCAGTTCGGATTGGGATTTCAACGCCTGGCCGCCGTCCTCCTGGGTGACCAGATAGGCCGGCGCGGCGCGGCTGCCATTGCGGACGATCTTTTCGCCTTGGATGGTGCGCTGGACCCGGCGCTCGAAGCGTTCGGCGACCTGGCCGTGAGCCTTGTGCGCGCCCCAGGTCCAGGTGACCTTGTCGCCCTTCGAAAAATGCGACGCCATGGCGTGCTCCCCTATCGTGCGGTCTTGTTTATTCGCCAACGTGATAGACGGATCGTCGGTTCCGGGAGCGACGCGCCAGATATGAACTACCGACACGCCTTCCACGCCGGCAATTTCGCCGACCTGCAGAAGCACGCGATCCTGCTGGCGCTGCTGGCGGCCCTGACCGCCAAGGACGGTCCGCTGTCGGTGATCGACACCCATGCCGGGGCCGGGGCCTACGACCTGGGCGGCGAGATGGCCCTGCGGTCGGGCGAGGCGGCGGCGGGGATTGGTCGGCTGTTGGCGATGAAGAACGTCCCGGCGGTGTTGGCGCCTCTGGTCGCGGCGGTGAAGGCGCTGAACGGCGGCGGCGACGGTTCGCTCTATCCTGGCTCGCCGCTGCTCATCGCCGGCGGCCTGCGCAGGACCGACCGCTACACCGCCTGCGAGCTGCGGCCCGACGAGTTCGACAGCTTGCGCCGCACCGTGAAGCCCTACGCCTTCGCCGAGGCGATCAAGGATGACGGCTATTCCACCGCCGTGGCCTTGGCGGGGAAGGGCGGCCGGACCTTCGTGCTGATCGACCCGCCGTTCGAGCGCAGCGACGACTACGCCCAGATCGTCGCCACGACCAAGGCTGTGCTGGCCAAGGACCGGCGCGCGGTGATCGCCGCCTGGATGCCGCTCAAGGACCTGGAAACCTTCGACGCCTTTATGCGCGCCATGGAAACCGTCACCAACGACGCGCTAGCTGCCGAACTGCGCCTTCGCCCACTGACGCACCCGATGAAGATGAACGGTTGCGCGATGCTCATGGTCGGCGCGCCGAAGTC
>JACMOF010000391.1 GCA_014378155.1 Caulobacter sp.
CGCGAAGCGCTCGTCTTCGTCGAAACGGTATCAAATCTGCAAATCCTCCGGGCGGAGCCCGGGCGCTTCGCACCCTCCCCAAGCTCTTCAGCGGCGATCCGCGTGAAGTCCTCCCCCCGTGGGGGAGGTGTCGGCGCAGCCGGCGGTGGGGGGCGTGGTTGGGTGCCGGCCAGACCTGCGATCGAAGACCCTAAACCTCCCCCACCGGTCTCTCCGCGACCACATCCCCCACGGGGGGAGAAGTTTCAGGCCCCCGCCCGCGCCGCCTTGGCCGCCCGGGCCTGTTTGAGCAGTCCCCACGCCCGCAGCGCCATCTCAACCCGCGACACCGCGAACAGGCCCACGCCCAGCACGATGAAGCCGTCATTGAGCAACACCAGATTGACATGCCAGGCCGAGGCCTCGCCCTGCAGCACGGCCCGCAACCCGAAGCGCACGACGAACAGGCCCAGCAGGAACAGGATGGCGGCGGGCGAGGGCTTGGTGTTGAGCAAATGGGTCTCGGGATCGATGGCGATCGGGATCAGCTTGCCGCGCCACCAGCCGATCGCCGCCCCGACCAAGAAGATCCCCGCCAGCCACAGCCAGTCGAGACCTTGTGGCGGAAACTGGGTGAGGGTGGCGGCCATGCCGACCAGCATGACGGCGGGCAGCACCCACATCCATTCCAGCTTCAGCCGGCGCTCGCGGTTCATGCTTCGAAAGCGCAGCGCGAAGACGACGGCCACGACGGCGATGGTCACCACCATCTGGGTGTTGGACTGGTTCATGAGACGCCCCGATATACCGGCCGCGAACGCCGCAGCATCCCAAGGCTCAGACCTGTCCGCGTCAGGCCGCCGCTTCAAGCGCTCTGTCGATGGCCTGGGCGATGTTTTCGCGACTTTCGGCGCCCACGACCGCGAGGCGACCACCGAAGATCGCGAACGGCACACCGGTGATCCCACCTTGCACGGCCATGGCGTGTTCGCGAGCCACGGTGTCCTTGTCGGCGCCCTGGGCCAGCAATTGCAGGATCACCACCGGATCCATGCCAGCGGCCTCGCCGATATCCGCCAGAATCTGAGGATCGCCGATGTCGCGACCGTCGGTGAAATAGGCGGCGAACAGGCCCTCGACCACGTCGTCCTGCTTGCCCGCCCCGTGCGCCCAACGGATCAGCCGATGGGCGGCGCTGGTGTTGGGCGACAGGGCGATGTCGGCGAAATTGAAGACGATGCCTTCCTCGGCTCCCGCCTCGGTCAGGGCGACGTGCACGGCCTTCAGCTTGACCGGATCCTTGAACTTGCCGGCCATATAGGCCTTGCGATCAAGGCCTTGTTCCGGAAGCGTCGGGTCCAACTGGTAGGGGCGCCAGACGATCAGTGGCTCGACGTCGGGCCGCAGGGCCACGGCCGACTTCACCCGTCGCCAGCCCAGATAGCACCAGGGGCAGACAACGTCGGCGACAAGGTCGATCAGCAGGGGCTGGCCCATGGCGCGGCCTTTCGAATAACTGGCGTCGCAGGCCACGTAAGACTGCGGCCGGTCTTGGGCAAGCCTTCAGGCGCTGTCGCGTTGCAGGGCTCTAGCGGCGGCGCGTTCCAAGGCGTGGACGGCGCTTTCGCCGCTCTCGATCTGGGCCACGCCGATGTCGAACTCGCAGACGAACGGCGCGCGATCGTCGCCGGCGTCGAAGGCTGTGCAGCCGATCACCGCAGCGATCCGTTCGGCCGCCGCGCGTCCCGCCGCCTGGTTGGTGGCGGGCAGGGCCAGGGCGAAGACCTCCGGCGCCAGGCGGGCGGCGGTGTCCTCCACGCGGACCAACCGCCCAACCATCGAGCCGATCTGTGGGATGGCGCGGTCCAGCCAGCCGTTCTTGCGGGCCCAGACGGTGTCGGGCTTGTCGGCGACCCGCAGCACGCAGATCGACAGCGGTCGGACCCGTTCGCGCGCCGCCCCGGCCAGCCGCACCAGGTGGGCGGCGAACAGGTCACGGGTGAACAGACCCGTGGCCGCGTCCATCAGGCCCGAGCTACGGGCCTTTTCCAGCGCGCCTCGGATCGACTCGCCACGCCGATAGTTGCGGGCCAACTCGATGACGCGCCGGGCGGTCTCGATTTCGGGGGTTTCGGGCGAGGCGACGTCGGACACGCCGCGATGGAAGGCCTCCGATGTGGTCACATAGCTCTCGGCCTTCAAATAGAGCAGGGCCGGGATGTGGAACAGCCGGGTGTTGCGCCGCATGCCGGCCGCGATCGACAAAGCTTCCTGCTGGTTGTCGCCGGCCCACAACACCACGGCGTCGAACGCCCGCTCGTGCAGATAGTCGAAGGCTGTGTAGGCCGTGAAAGCGCCGACCACGTCGGCCCCACTACGGGTCAGGGCGTTGGACAGGGCCAAGAACTGCGGCGCGGGCTCGCCGATCGCCAGGATCCGGAAGGGCTCGGCGTGGGGTTCCGGCAGGTCCAGGCGCCGGCCGCGATCGCCAAAGGTGGCCAGGCGAAGCTCGAACTCCTCCTCGGCGATGGCGGTGCGGACCAGGGATTCCAGGCGCAGCACGGCCTGGGCCGGGTGCAGCGGCGGCGACAGGGTCAGGTCAAAGGCCTGGTGGTGGGCATCGGTCCCGGGCTCGCCGATGGCGATGACCGGCAGGCGACGCGGGGCCACGGCGGCCTTCAGGCGACGCGACAGCGAATGGGCGTCAGGACCGGCGCTCTCGAGATCGACGATCACGGCTTCGATGTTCAGGTCGCCGAGCGCGGCGAGGGCGGCATAGGGGCCACGGGCGGTGATGGTCCGCCAGCCGAGCTTGTCGAGCCCTTCCGACAGCGGCCCAGCCCGGGAATCGTCGCGCGCAACGATCAGAATTCGGGCGTTCACCGTCAACTCAAGCCTCCGCCCCGGATACCGGTATCGCTCGACGACGCAGCGCCGTCGAGATTCGACGCCGCAACATAGCAGAGGCGGACGGCGCTCATAGGTACGCATCGCCGCAGGGGCCAAGCGAGATGGGGATCAAAACGGGACTTGCATGACGAAGGGTCAGGATCGTTCAAATGCTACGGAAAGCCGCGAGATTCGGCAGGAGGAAGACATGGCCCAGGGACCGCTATCTGGCTTGAAGGTGCTAGAATTCGCAGGGATCGGTCCGGGACCGTTCTGCGGGATGCTGCTGTCGGACCTCGGCGCCGACGTGGTGCGCATCGACCGCAAGGGCTCGGGGCGCAGTTCGCCCGCCGACGTCACGGCCCGGGGACGCCGCTCCGTGGCCCTGGACCTGAAGTCGCCGGCCGCGGTCGAGACCTGCCTGAAGCTGATGGAAAGCGCCGACGGGATCATCGAGGGCTTCCGGCCCGGCGTGATGGAGCGGCTGGGCCTGGGGCCTGACGTCGCCTTGGCTCGCAATTCAAAGCTCGTCTATGGCCGGATGACCGGTTGGGGCCAGACCGGGCCCTACGCCAAGGCCGCCGGCCACGACATGAACTATATCGCCATCACCGGCGCCCTGGCGGCGATCGGCACGACGGACAAACCGGTGCCGCCCCTGAACCTGGTCGGCGATTTCGGCGGCGGGGCGCTCTATCTGGCGTTTGGCCTGTTGGCCGGGGTGATCCATGCCCGCTCGACGGGTCAGGGCCAGGTGATCGACTGCGCGATGAGCGACGGCGCGGCCTCGCTGATGGCCATGTTCTACGGTTTCAAGGCCGGCGGGATGTGGGGCGAAGGGCGGCGGTCCAACCTGCTCGATGGCGGAGCGCACTTCTACGACACCTATCAATGCAGTGACGGCAAATGGATCTCAATCGGCTCGATCGAACCGCAGTTCTATCTGCTGCTGCTTGAAAAGACCGGCATTACCGACCCTCAGTTCCAGCACCAGATGAGCCGCGAGGAGTGGCCAGAGCTTCACGACAAGCTGGCCGCCGTCATCGCCACCAAGACCCGCGACGACTGGTGCGCCCTGATGGACGGAACCGACGTTTGCTTCGCTCCGGTATTGACCATGGACGAGGCTCCCTCCCACGCCCACAACGCCGCCCGCCAGACCTTCGTCGAGGTGGCCGGCGTCATCCAGCCCGCGCCGGCCCCGCGTTTTTCGGCCACACCCGGCGTCATCCAGGGTCCGCCGCCCAAGATCGGCGCCGACAACGACCAGGCGCTAAGCGACTGGGGCTTCTCCGCCGAGGCGATCGGGGCGCTGCGGGAGCAGGGGGCGCTCTAGGCGAGACCTGACAGTCAGGCGCCATTCCCGTTCAGCCGCCATTCAGCCGCCGAGCCCTAGAACACACCTGCAACCGGCCGTCGCGCCACCCGTCCCTCGATGCGGCGATCGGTTCAGGTTCGTCCTGCGGAGCCCCGTCGCTTTCCCTGAAGCGGCGGGGCTTTGTGCTCCAGAACTCCGGTATCTCAGGCTTGACTTGCTTCAGCGGGATGACGCGGGCAGTTTCCGCCGAATGAAGCCACCCGCAGACCGCCTTCGCTTTCGGGACCTCGACCTCGATCCGATCCACTGGGTGCGAGAAATCCTGCGCGTCATGGGCTTGGCCCTGCAGCGGCTGTGGGGCCGCGATGTCATGCTCTATGTCGGCGGGGTTTCGTTCTTCGTCCTGCTGGCGGTGTTCCCCGGCCTGGCTATCCTGATCGGCCTCTACACCTTGCTGTTGACTCCCGAACAGGCCGCCGCCCAGGCCGACAAACTGTCCTATCTGATGCCGTCCGGCGCGCGACCGATCTTTCAGAGCGAACTGGGTCGGCTGGCCCATGCGCCGGAACAGGCGATCTCGGCCCAGAGCGCCGTGGTGCTGGTCATCGGCCTGTATGCCGCCCACCGGGGCTTCAAGGCCTTGCTGGCCGGCCTGTCCTTTATCCACGACGAGGAGAACCAACGCGGCTTCCTGGGCTTCAACTTCATGGCCCTCGTCGTGCTGGTCTGCGCATTCGCTCTGCTGTTCGTGATGTCGGGCGTCTTCCTGACCTTCCGCCTGCTGTCCAGCACCCTGGACCTTCGGCCGCTGGAAGGCGCCTCCTGGATCCAGAGCGAATGGACCTGGGCCAGCCTGGGCCTGATGGTCGGCATGACCCTGGTCTATCGCTACGCCATGTCGCGCGTCCCTGTCGGATGGCGCGCGTCGATCGCCGGGGGCGCGGCGGCGGCGGTGCTTTGCGTCTTCATGTCCTGGGCCAGCGCATTCTATGTCGAGCAGGTGGCCCATCTGGGCGCGACCTACGGCTCGATCTCGGCGGTGATCATTTTCCTGATCTGGCTGTCCTGGAGCGTCAATGCGGTGTTCTTTGGCGGGGCCCTGGCCACCGAGATGGAGATCGCCCTGGAAGAACGGCCAAGGGCCTTGCTTGAAGGCCCTAAGGCCGTGCTGCTTAAAGCGCCTTCGCCACCAGAAAGCTGATCGCCCCGTTCGGCGCGTCGACAACCTCAACGACTGTGGCCCCGGCGCTGGCGGCGAAGTGGGGCACGTCGATGCGCGCCAGCGGATCGTCGGCGATCAGGCGCACCTGAGCTCCAGGCGCGGCCTCTTCCAAAGCGCGGCGCAGGCGTAGGGTCGGCACCGGACAGCGGTGGCCCCGGGCGTCGACCAGGCGGGCCTCAGCCATCGAACACCGCCTCAGCCTGGGCCTGGGACAGGATGCGATACCCGCCTGGCGCCAAGTCAGTCGGCAGGGCAAGACCGCCGATCCGCTCGCGATGCAAACCCGTCACGTGATTGCCGACGGCGGCGAACATCCGGCGCACCTGGTGATAGCGGCCCTCGGTGATCGTCAGCCGCGCCCCGCGCTCGCCCAGCACTTCAAGCTCGGCCGCGAGCAACGGTTTTTCTTCGCCTTCCAGCATCAGGGTTCCGCTGGCGAAGGCCGCGACCTCGGTTCCGGTCAGGGGCCGATCCAGGGTGGCGTGATAGACCTTGGGCACGTGGCGCTTGGGCGAAATCACCCGATGCAGGAAGTCGCCGTCATCGGTGATCAGCAGCAGGCCGGAGGTATCCTTGTCCAGCCGCCCGACGCTCGACAGGGCCGGGTCGCGAATCTGCCAGCGCTTGGGCAGCAGGTCATAGATCCGCTCGCCGTCCTCGCGGTGCGAACAGACCAGGCCCAATGGCTTGTGCATCAGCAAGATCAGCGGCGCGGGGGGATCGACCGGGGCGCCGCGAATCTTCATTCGGCTTGGCAGATCAGCAGTGACGGCGATCTTTTGACCGGCGTCCTTGATCGGAACGCCGTCGAGCGTGACCTTGCCGCCCGAGACCAGGGCCTGGACGTCGCGCCGGCTGCCGTAGCCAAGATTGGCCAGCAGACGATCCAGGCGCGCCATCAAGGCCTTTGTCACTTGCGGGCCTCGTAGACCTTGAAGCCGCCGGCGTCGGCCACCGGGCGAACGGTCTTGAAGTGCTCGTTCAACACCGCCTCATAGGGCAGGTGGCGATTGGCGACGATCCACAGCACGCCGCCCTTGCGCAACATGCCCGCCGACGCGGTGATGAAGGCTTGGCCCAGGCCCTTGTCCTCGCCGACTGCGTCGTGGAAGGGCGGGTTGGTGACCACGAAGTCCAGGCCGGTCAACAGTTCCGCGCCGCGGCGGGCGTCGACCCAAAGCACTTCGACCCGCAGGTCGGCGACATTGCGCTTGGTGGCCTCGACTGCCCGGCGGTCAAGGTCGACCAGGCTCAGCTTGGTGACCTTGGGCGAGGTCAGGATGGCGTGCGCCAGCACGCCGACGCCGCAGCCCAGATCGACGCCGACGCCGCTCATCGGCGGCAGGGACTTCAGCAGCAGGGCCGAGCCGGGGTCCAGCCGATCCCAGCTGAACACGCCCGGCTGGGTCCAGAGGCCGTCGCCGTCCAGGCGACGCGGCGCGCCCTCGGCGATCGCGGCGTCGATCCCTGTCAGGCTCGTGGGCTTCAGGGTCACGCAGATGCGCTGGTGGCGCTTGGCGCTTTCGCCGATCGAGCACCCGAACGCCGCCAGTTCCTTGTTCATCCGCAGGCCACCACGATCCTTCGGGGCCAGGGCGGTCAAGCGCCCCTCGACCTTCAGCACGCGCAGGGCCTGGGCCAGAACATAGCGCCGCTCGGCCACGCCGGGAGGGGCCTGGATAACGATCTCGTCCAGCGCGCCTTCGGCCAGGTCGGCCAGGTCGGTCGAGTCCGTCACCAGGGGCGAGACCTGAACCGCGCCGCCGGGCACGTCGACTATATCAAGAAGCGGAGAGCCATAGACGGCGACGCGAGGAATATCGGACATGAAACGGATCTCGGGAGATGTGGCGGGCAGGGTGGGATTCGAACCCACGGTGGACTTTCACCCACGGCGGTTTTCAAGACCGCTGCCTTAAACCACTCGGCCACCTGCCCGGAGCATGGGCCTATATCAGCGGTCGCGCGCCGGCTCTAGTCGATTTCCAGTCTGTTTGGTCGCACCCTGGATTAACCAGACCTCAAACCTCCTGCACGATCTTGTCACCTGAGATTGTATGGTTGGAGCGGTTTGTTGGACCTGCTGCGCGAAAGTCGAGGCGGAAGGCGCGTGCTGCGCGGACTGGCCGTGGCCGCCCTGGGCTCGGCCGGGCTGGTGGCCTGCGCCACACCGCAACCGCGTCTGGCGATCCACCAGGCTCCGTCGGCGAGACCCTATTCCGGTCCACCGGCGCCCGGTTCGACCACCGGTTTGCGTGGCACCGAAAAGCCGTATCAGATCAAGGGCGTCTGGTACTATCCCAAGGCCGATCCGCGCTATGACGAGCAGGGGATCGGTTCCTGGTACGGTGAGCAGTTTCATAATCGCCGCACCGCCAATGGCGAGATTTTCGACATGGACATGCCGTCGGCGGCGCACAAGACGCTGCCGCTACCGAGCGTCGTCGAGGTCACCAATCTGGACAATGGCCGCAAGATGAAGCTGCGGGTTAATGACCGCGGGCCGTTCGTCGACGGCAGGATCATCGACCTGTCCAAAGCCGCCGCCGAACAGTTGGGCTATGGCCGAGCCGGCGTCGCTCACGTCCGGGTTCGGTACATAGGGCCAGCGGGCAAGACGCCTTTCGATGAGCGTCGAATCATCGCCGCCGCGCCGCCACAGTCTGAATCGCGTTACGCGCCGCCCACCAAGGCCCGGGTCTATGCTGGCGGTCTGCCACCAGCTCAGCCAGCCTACGGCGCGACGCCCCCGCCGAAGGCCCCCGATCGGGACTATGCCGCGTCTCTTCCCATGGTCGACGCGCCCCCTGCGCCATCCGCGTCGCCCGCGCCATCCGCGCCGATCGCGACGATCGCGACGAGCTATCGCATCCAGGCCGGCTCCTTCGCCAATCTCGACAACGCCGAGCGCGCCGCCGCGCAGCTGAGCGGAGCGGGGCGGGCCTCGATCGAGCCCGTAGAGCGCAGCCAAGGCGTCCTGTACCGCGTGGTTGTCACGGCCGGATCCGACGAGGGCGAGGCCTTCGGCATGCGCGATCGGGTCGCCGCCCTGGGCTTTTCGGACGCGACGGTTCTTCGACCTTAAAGGGGTCTGGACAAGAGGCGCGATCCGGCCGAATTGAAGCCGGTGACCAACGGTGTTTTCATCAGTTTCGAAGGCGGCGAGGGGGCTGGAAAGTCCACCCAGATCCGTCGTCTGGCCGAGCGCCTGAAGGCGGACGGCGCCGACGTGGTGCTGACCCGTGAGCCGGGCGGCAGCCCCGGGGCCGAGCAGATTCGCGACCTGATCCTGAACGGCGAGGTCGATCGCTGGTCGCCGATCACCGAGACCCTGCTGATGTACGCTTCGCGTCGTGATCATCTGGAACGGGTGATACGCCCCGCTTTGCAACGCGGAGCGATCGTGCTGTGCGATCGCTTCGCCGACAGCACCCAGGCCTATCAAGGCGCGGGGGGCGACGCGCCGCTCTCGCTGATCAAGGCGCTGGAGGACCATGTCCTGGGCGGCACGCTTCCCGACCTGACCCTGATCTTCGACCTGCCCGCCCAGGCGGGGCTGGAGCGCGCCATGGCGCGAGGCGGCGAGGCGAGGTTCGAGTCCAAGGGCATTGAATTCCATGAACGCCTGGGCGCGGCCTTCCTCGAGATCGCCCGGCGCGAACCGGAGCGCTGCGTGGTCATCGAGGCGGCCGGCGATATCGACGCGGTGTGGACCGATGTCTGGAACGCCGTTTCCACGCGATTGGGTCTCTGAACGTGGACGCGCCGCCGCATCCTCGCGACGTCTTTCGCATCGACGGCGTGGAGAGCGCCGAACTGGCCTTCCTCGACGCCCTGGATCGCGGCAGGCTCCACCATGCCTGGCTGCTGACGGGGCCGGAGGGCGTCGGCAAGGCGACCCTGGCCTATCGCATGGCCCGCCGTCTGTTGGGCGCCAGGCCCGATCCCGCCTTCGGGCCGCTGGGCGCCTCGCCCACCGACGTGGTCAGCCGCCAGGTCGCCGCCCGCTCTCACCCCGACCTGATGGTGCTGGAGCGCGAGACCGACGACGGCAAGGCCCGCAAGTCGATCCCCGTGGACGAGGCGCGCCAATTGCCGGCCTTCTTCGCCAATTCGCCGGCTGTTTCGCCCTACCGGGTGGCGATCATCGACGCGGCAGACGACCTGAACGTCAACGCCGCTAACGCCGTTCTGAAAACGCTCGAGGAACCGCCGGCCAAGGGCGTGATCCTGCTGGTCAGTCATTCGCCGGGTCGGCTGCTGCCCACCATCCGCTCGCGTTGCCGCCGCCTGGTGGTGCCCGCCCCCGACATGGCAAAAGCGGCCGCCATGGTCGAGGAACGGGCGGGGGTCTCGTCACATGACGCCGATCGCCTGGCCCGCATGGCCAAGGGCGCGCCGGGACGAGCCCTGCAGCTGGCCGCTGCGGGAGCCCTGGCCGCCGACGACGCGGCCGGTGAGATCCTGCGCAAGCTGCCGGACCTGGACGAGGGCGCGTTGCTGGCCCTGGCCGACACTTTCAAGGGCGCCGAGGGCGCGGGCCGCTTCGAGTTGCTGTTCGATCGGCTGGGCGACCAGATCCACGCCATGGCCACTGGCATGGCCGGCGAGGGCGTGCCTGCGGGCCTGGACCGCTGGGTGGCCGCTTGGGAGAAGGTCATGCGCGCTCCGGGGGAAGCCGAGGCCATCAACCTCGACCGCGCCGACGTCTTTTGGACCGCGATCATGGACTTGCGCGCCGCCGCCCGAGCGGCGAACTAGCGCCATGCTGATCGACAGTCATGTAAACCTGCACGCCAAACAATACGACGAAGACCGCGACGCGGTGATCGATCGCGCTCGCCTCGCCGGCATCCAACTGATGGTGACGATCTGCGACAAGATCCCGTCCTTCGAAGCCGTTCACGCCATCGCCATGGCCCAGGACGACATCTGGTGCACGGTCGGGGCTCATCCGCACGAGGCCAAGGATCATATCGACCTGACGACCGAGCGCCTGGTGGAATTGGCGGGGCGACCCAAGGTGATCGGCATCGGCGAGACCGGCCTCGACTTCCACTATGATTTCAGCCCGCGCGACGTGCAGGCCCTGGTGTTTCGCGCCCATGTGGCGGCGGCGCGCCAGACCGGCCTGCCGCTGGTGGTTCACACCCGCGAAGCCGACGAACTCATGGGCGACATCCTTGAGGAGGAACACGCTCGCGGACCGTTCAAGATCCTGATGCATTGCTATACCAGCGGGGCGGACCTCGCGAAACGGATGGCGGCCTTGGGAGCGTGGTTCTCGGTTTCGGGTATCGCCACCTTCAAGCAGGCCCAAGACGTGCGGGACATCGTCGCCGACATGCCGGAAGGCAAGATCATTCTTGAGACCGACTGTCCCTACCTGGCGCCCGTGCCGATGCGTGGTCGGCGCAATGAGCCCGCTTACCTGCCTCATGTCCTCGACAAGCTGGCCGAAATCCGTGGCTGGAGTCGGGCGGAAGCCGAGCAACGCAC
Source organism: Caulobacter sp. (assembly GCA_014378155.1). Classification (GTDB taxonomy): domain Bacteria; phylum Pseudomonadota; class Alphaproteobacteria; order Caulobacterales; family Caulobacteraceae; genus Caulobacter. The sequence continues at coordinate 10,908 of JACMOF010000391.1, forward strand.
CGAGGACGCCTTCTTCGCATTGTTTGACCGGATTCCTCGCCCATGACCGCAAGGCTGGAGTTCACGATCCTGGGCTCCGGCTCGTCCGGCGGCGTGCCGCGCGCGGACGGCAACTGGGGTGATTGCGATCCGGCCGAGCCTAAGAACCTGCGGACGCGTTGTTCGATGCTGGTCCGCCGGCCAGGCGGGCAGGGGCCCACCGAGGACACCACCGTGGTGGTCGATACCGCGCCGGATTTCCGGTTGCAGGCGGTGAGGGCGGGGGTCAAGCGGGTGGACGCTTGCCTGTTCACCCATGACCACGCCGACCAGGCCCATGGCATTGACGACCTGCGGCCCTTCTTCCTCAACCAGCGACGGCGAGTGCCGACGCATATGGACGAGGCCACCTCGATCAGCCTGCACAAACGCTTCGACTACATCTTCGAAAGTCGCGGAGGTTATCCCGCCATCTGCGAGGCGAGACCCGTGCCGTCTTTCGGTGAGGCCTGGTCCATTGAAGGTCCGAGCGGGGCGATCCCGGTGACGACCTTCGATGTCGATCATGGCGAGATACGGGCCGTTGGCTACCGGTTTGGCGGCGTGGCCTATACGCCCGACGTGCTCGACATCCCCGACGAAAGCTGGTGGGCGCTGGCGGATCTGGACGTCTGGATCGTCGACGCCCTACGCTGGACTCCGCATCCTACTCACGCCCACGTGGCCAAGGCGCTGGACTGGATCGCACGCGCCAAGCCGCGTCGCGCCATCCTGACCAATCTTCACATCGATCTGGATTTCAACGCCCTGGCGGCGAAACTTCCGCCTGGCGTTGAGCCGGCCTATGACGGGTTGCGGTTCGAGGTCTGAGAGCCGTCGGGTCCTGAATCAGTCCGAGCCCTTGTCACCCGCCGCGAGCGCTTGAATACCGGCCGGCGTGATCACCCATCCGGCCCCGGTCCGCTCGGCCAGGCCCAACTCGGTCAAGGCGCGCGCGTCGGCGATATTGATCCAGTCGACATGCTCCCCCGCCTTTTTGCGAGAAAGGTTCGCCAAGGCGGTGAATTGGCCTGAAGACAGCGTCATTCTACTCCCCGCCTGACAGTTGACCATGAGCGGCGACGACGCGACGGCCGCTGACGCGTTCAAGCTCCTGATGCATTCGCAGGATTTGGCCGCCAAGGCTGGTGACGTCATCTTGGAGTTGGGCGTTGCGGCGTTTGAGGTCGTCGTTTTCTCGGCGGACGATCTGCGCGTCATCGTCGGTCATAGGTCAGCGCCGCTTGTGTCGATCATGGGGGTGTGTCGAATCACCGCGCGAAGCAGCATCGCCCGCCGCG
>JACMOF010000392.1 GCA_014378155.1 Caulobacter sp.
CGAATCGAGCAGGATGAGCCGAACCGTCTCGCCCTCGCGCTCCAGGGCGCAGGCGACATCGAGCGCCAACATCCCCCCCGCCGAATAGCCGGCGATCAGATACGGACCCTGCGGCCGCGCGTCGCGAAGTTCGGCCACGAAACTGCGGGTCATGCTGGGCAGGTCGCCGCCCTCGGTGAACGCCCTCTGCAGCGGTCCCGGCGCGACGCCGTGGACGGGGCGTTCCGCGCTCAAGCGGCGAGCCAGACTCAGATAGTTGAACGGATGGCCAAACAGGTCGGCCATGCAGAACAGCGGCGGCCCGGGACCGCCCGGCGCGAGCAGGCTGACATGGCCCTCGGTGCGCACGCGCCCATGGTCCAGCGAGCCCGCCAGGGCGCGGGGCGTGGGAGACTGATGGATCAGGGCGGCGGGCACCTCATAGCCGAGCATCTCTTCGAGCCGCAAGGCGGCCTGCACGCTCGCCAGCGAGTCTCCGCCGAGGTCGAAGAAGGAGTCTTCCGGGCCGACGCCGCGACGGGCCAGCACTTCTTCGAAGACGTGGATGATCGGCTTTTCCCCGCGCGACGGCGGGGGCCCATTGTCCGCAGGGGCGTAGTCCAGCTCCGGCAGTCGGCCATGATCGATCTTGCCCGAGACGAGCAGGGGGAATGCGTCGACCACGATGATCCGCGCTGGCAGCATGTAGTCGGGCAGCCAATCCGCCAGCGCCGCTCGCACGGTCAGCGGCGTTAAGGCCCGCCGGGCCTGCACATAACCGATCAACTGCGAGCGCCCAGAGGCGGGCCGAACAACGACCAACGCCCTTTCGATCCCGGGAATTCGCATCAGGGCCAACTCGACCTCACCCAGCTCGACGCGAAAGCCGCGAATCTTGACCTGTTCGTCCAGCCGCCCGCCGAAATGCAGCGCGCCGTCGCGCCAACAGGCGAGATCGCCCGTCCGGTACAGCCGACCGGCGGGGCCTTGGAGGAAGCGGGCGGCAGTTAGATCGGGCCGGTTCAGATAGCCAAGCGCCAGGCCCGGCCCGCCGATGTGGATCTCGCCGGTCTCGCCCTCGGGAACGGGCTCGCCCGCGACGTCCAGCAGCAGGATTGTCGCGCCGCGCACGGGTCGCCCGATCGAGGGCTCGCCGGTGAGGTCGCGTGGAATTCGCGCGACCGTCGCCACGGTCGTGGCTTCCGTCGGTCCATAATGGTTGTCCAGCACCATCGCCGGCCGGTCACTATAGACCTCGCGAACGAGCGCGCTGGTCAGGGCCTCGCCGCCGACATTGAGCACGCCAACGCTAGGCGGAATGGCGTCCATCCGGCACAGCTCGGCCAGCACGGACGGCACGGTGTCCAGCATCGTCGGCTGCTCGTCCGGCGCGAAGGGTTCAAGCGCGTTCTGCTTCAGGACGATCGCACCACCCGTGCAAAGAGGCATGAAGATCTCGAAGATCGAGGGGTCGAACGCGAGCGAGGTCGTCGCGGCGACCCGCGCGCGCTGCTCGAAGGAATAGGCCCGCTCGGCCCAGCGGACCAAGTGGGCGGCCCCGTGCCCCAGCATCACGCCCTTGGGCGCTCCGGTGGAGCCGGACGTATAGATCACATAGGCCAGGCTCGACGGGGCCAGGTTCGAGATCGGCGCCCCAGACGCCCTCTGGATCAACGCGCCTCCCGATAGCTCCAGGACGACCCCGCCAAAGCCCTCCATTGGCGGGGAGGCGCTGTCCACGAGCAGCAAGGCGCATCCGCTGTCGTCGAGCATGAACCGCGTGCGCTCCGGTGGGTTTCGGGCATCTAGGGGCAAATAGGCCCCTCCGGCTTTCAGCGTCGCGAGAAGCGCCGCGACCATCCATGGTGTGCGTTGCAGGCTGATCGCCACGAGCACGCCTGGACCCACACCATGAGCGGAAAAACCGCGGGCCAGGCGTTCGACCGTTTCATCCAGATCACCGTAACTGACGACCTGACCCCGAAAGTAGACGGCGGGGGCGTCTGGCGTGCACGTCGCCTGGTCGTGAAACATCTGCTCCAATCGGGCGGTCACGGTCGGGGCGTGCTTGTTCATGGTCGGACGGATCCCAAACGCCCCCACCGTCAAGGCGTGGGTTAAACAGCGCAGAGCTCAAACCGTTGCGTGAGAGCCGATCGGCTAGCCGGCCCAATCTACGGCCGAAGGAGGTCCTCGGCCAGCATGCCCAAGCGCCGCAATGGCGCCCCGGCTCAAACCTGGCAGACCGGGCAGAAGAACGTCGAGCGGCCGGCCTGGACTTCGCGGGCGATCACGCCCTCGCAGCCAGGCGTGGGGCAGGGCTGTCGCGCGCGGTCATAGACCCGGAAGCGGTGCTGGAAGTAGCCGAGCGCCCCGTCGGTGGCCGCGAAATCCTTCAGGGACGAGCCGCCGGCCTCGACCGCCTCGGCCAGCACGGCCTTGATCGCCGCGACCAGGGGCCCAAGCCGCTTGCCGGCGATCGTGCCGGCCGGCTTGAACGGCGAGATGCGCGCACGATGCAAGGCCTCGCAGACATAGATATTGCCCAGGCCGGCGACGGTCTTCTGGTCGAGCAGCAGGGTCTTGGGCCCCTGCTTGCGGCCCGCGAAGGCGGCGACCAGGGTCTTGGCTGAGAAGGCCTCGCCCAGCGGCTCCGGACCCATGGCGGCGAACCAGGGGTGGCGGTCGAGGGCGTCGGTGGCGATCAGGTCCATGAAGCCAAAGCGCCGGGGGTCGTAATAGGTGACCACCGCCCCCGCCTTCCCGTCCTTGCCCTCGGTCTCGAACACCACATGGGCGTGCTTGTCATCGGGCAGGACCTCGCGCGCGAAATCGCCGGGCCTGGTCGCGCCCGCCGGTGTGGCGATTTCAAACCGTCCGGTCATGCCCAGGTGCATCACCAGGGTGTCGCCGCGGTCCAGTGGGGCCAGCAGGTACTTGGCGCGGCGGTCCAATCGCAGGATGCTGGCGCCCGTCAGGCGCTGGACGAAGCCGTCGGGCAAGGCAAAGCGCAGGTCGGGACGGTTGGCGCGCACGCGGGCCAGGCGGGCGCCGCTCAGCACCGGCTCCAGGCCGCGCCGCACGGTCTCGACTTCGGGCAGTTCGGGCAAGGAAAACCTCTGGAAGGGTGGGGGCCGCCAGATATCGGCCATCCCGCGCGCGGAACAAGCAAAACGGGTGACGGACGGCCGCGGGCCGCTATAAGAGCGCGAAGAC
>JACMOF010000393.1 GCA_014378155.1 Caulobacter sp.
GCGCGGCGCTGGATCGCCTTCGCCTTCCTGATGTTCGCGGAATTTTTCTATGGGTGGTCGTGGAACACGGTCGATGTGCTTCGCCCGCAGATTCGCGAGTCGCTAGGGCTGTCCCTGTCGCAGGCTGTCTCCAGCTACACGGCGCAAAGCCTGGGCGCGCTCGTCGGCGCGGTCGTGCTGAGCCAGGTTGCCGACCGGTTCGGCCGGCGACGTACGCTGTTCTTCGTCATCGCCGGTTATGCCATCTTCGGCGGCCTGGGCACGTTGGTAAACAGCTACCCGCTGCTGCTAGTACCCGGAATCACAGATCGCTGACACGTTGGCCTTTGAGGGGTCTTTGGCGGACCGTGGCCTTGGTCCAGGCAAAGGGCTTGGGGTTTGCGTTGTAGGCGGCGATGAAGTGATCCATGTGCTCGCGGAGTTGATTGACCGAGGTGAAGGACGCCTTGGACAGGGATTTCTTCTGCAGGATGGAGAACCAGATCTCGACCTGATTGAGCCATGAGGCGCTGGTGGGCGTGAAGTGGAAGGCCACCTTGGGGTGAGCCTCCAGCCAGGCGTCATTGTTCTTGTGGGTGTTGAGATTGTCGAGGATGACGTGGAGGTCCTGGTCGGGATAGGCGGCCACGACCTCATCCATGAAATCGAGGAACTCCAGACGCCGTCTGCGCTTGGCGTGGGTGGCGGTGACCTTGCCGGTGGCCACCTCGAAGGCGGCGAACAGGGTGGATGTGCCGTGGCGCTTGTAGTCGTGGCTGTGGCCACTGAGCGCCCGGCCGCTCGGCAGCTTCAGATAGCCCTGCGCGCGCTCCAGGGCCTGGATCGAGGGTTTCTCGTCGACGCAGATCACCACGGCGTTGCGCGGCGGCGCCATGTAGAGCCCGACCACGTCGGCCGCCTTGGCGACGAACTCCGGATCTCGGCTCTCGCACCAGGACTTGCTGGCCGCCAGATCGAGCTTCTGCGCGCGCAGCACCCGCCAGACGTGCTGGGCTGACACATCCCCAAGCTCGGCGGCGATCAGCGGTCCCGTCCAGCGGGCGAACCCCGCCGGGGGCGGGCGATCCAGCACTGCCAGAATCCGCCGCCCGGTCTCGGCGCCGTACTTCGCCGGTGGCCCGGGGCGCGGCTTCTCGGCCAGCCCCGCCAGGCCCTCCCGCGCATAGCGCCCGCGCCACAGGCTCACCGTGCGCGGCATCACCTTCACCGCCCTGGCGATCGAGCGCGTCGAGCGCCCCTCGTCAGCAAGCAACACAATCCGGGCGCGAAGCACGTCGCGCTGCTCCGACGTCGGAGCCCGAACCCGAGCCTCCAGAACAACACGATCTTCCGGACTCAGCCGGACCAACGCAGCCTTGGGAATCATCCCAACGCTGAATCATGAATCAGACAATCGTGGAAGCCGGTACTAGTCTCCGCGGGAGGGAGATCTGATTGATGATCGCACGCCGCCAGCTTCTCGTACGGGCCGCCGCCCTGGCCGGGGCGTCGTTGCTGCCTGGCGCGTGGACGCCCGCGGTCGCCGCGACCCGGCTGGCGGAC
>JACMOF010000394.1 GCA_014378155.1 Caulobacter sp.
ATCCAGGCGGGCGTCGCCGTTCGACGGGTTGCGGGTGAAGCGCACGCTGGGGGCCGAGGTCTCGCCCATGTTGCCAAACACCATCGACTGCATGTTGACGGCGGTGCCCCAGGCCTCGGGGATGTCGTGCATGCGGCGATAGAACTTGGCCCTGTCGTTCATCCAACTGGCGAACACCGCGCCGATCGCGCCCCATAGCTGCTCCTGGACGTCCTGCGGGAAGGGCTTGCCAAGCGCGTCGCGCACGGCGGCCTTGTAGTCCTTGATCACCGCGGCCCAGTCGTCGGCGGTCAGAGCGGTGTCGACCCTGATGTCCAGACGGTCCTTGTGGTCATCGAGGATCTCCTCGAACAGGTGGTGCTCCAGGTCGAGCACCACGTTCGAGTACATCTGGATGAAGCGGCGATAGCTGTCATAGGCGAAGCGGCGATCGCCCGACAGGATGGCCAGGCCCTCGACGGTCTCGTCGTTCAGGCCCAGGTTGAGGACGGTGTCCATCATGCCCGGCATCGAGGCGCGCGCGCCCGAGCGCACCGAGACCAGGAGCGGGTTCTTCACGTCGCCGAAGCTCTTGCCCGTGAGCTTTTCCACCGTCGCGAGACCGGCGTTGAGCTGATCTGTCAGCTCGCCTGGATACTGCTTGCCGTTGGCGTAGTAGTGGACGCAGGCCTCGGTCGTCACCGTGAAGCCTGGCGGCACAGGCAGACCCAGGGACGACATCTCGGCGAGATTGGCGCCCTTGCCCCCCAGCAAGTTCTTCATCTTGGCGTCGCCGTCCGCGCCGCCTCCTCCGAACGAATAGACCCACTGCGTCTTGGTCAGCGTATCAACCGGCATCTCTGGTTCACCCTGCGATAAGTGAAAATAACCGGCGATCCTCTATCGGAACCGTCCTGGCCTGGGACAAAAAGCGTAAACGCCCATCCCGCACTGCAATAATCGAGCGTTTCCTAGCACCTTGTCAAAGAACACGTCCACCGAGCGTTTGTTGTCAGCCATCAAAAGCCAATTTTCGGCAAATTGTTCCGATGACAACGCTGTCGTGACTGTTGTTCGGGCTGAAGTCGAGTAGGCCCGCTAAGTCGCGAATCGGGATGCAGTATTGGAGAGCGGCGACAGGCACGGCTTCGCCGCAACGCGCCGAAGCTGCGAGGATTGGGGAGGGTGCGAAGCGCCCGGGCTCCGCCCGGAGGTCTTATAGTGTGAATACCGTTTCGACGAAGACGGGCGCTTCGCGTGGCCTTCAGACGGGAGCCATCGGCGCGCGGGGTCTTAACCCGCTTCCGAAGTGGGCCCCCGGCGGGCAGGGCGTTGGCGCGCCCTGGACCGTGCAAGCGATTTCAGCCCGCACCTGCTGACTTGCCCGCCTACCCCAGCGCCGGCGCTTCGTCACCACAAGGATGAGCCCGCGCCGAACTGTCCCAGGGCGTCTCCCGAAGAAGACACGGCAGCCAAGCCTTCCCGCTCGACCACTGTCCACCGCTCGTCAGGTCGCCGGCCGACGTCCCTCCCCGTGCGATGGGGTAAGAGCAGTATGGGGGTGGTTTCAGACACGCCAGGGTTTGTGACGCTGATTATTTTATAGGGCGTTGAAGTCGTTTGAGTTTGAGGTGGGCAATCACGGGGATAGAGAGCGCTCTATCCCCCTTGTTTCAACCCTCTTCCGCTGGAAGAGGGTTTCAAAAAAGCGCCCTAGCCGGCGATCAGCGAGAAGTCAGCGACCTGACCCATGGCGTCGCGGACGGCGGCCAGGGTCTTGAGGCGGTTGTCGCGCTCGGCGGCCACCTCGGAATTGACGAACACGCCGTCGAGGAAGGCGTCGACCGGACCGCGCAGGCCGGCCAGTTCCTGCATGGCGGCGGTGAAGTCTTCACGCGCCAGGGCCGAGGCCAGGGCCGGCTCGACCAGGCGCAGGGCGTCGTGAAGTTGCACTTCCGGCGCCGAGGCGTCGTCCAGCAGGACGCGGTCGCCCTGCGCTTTCCAGCCTTTCTTTTCCTCGGCCTTGAGGATGTTGGAGGCGCGCTTGTAGCCGGCCAGCAGGTTCCTGCCGTCGTCGGTCTTCAGGAACCCGTCCAGCGCCTCGACCCGGGCGACGAGGTCAATTGGCTTGAACCCGCTTTGAGTTTGGCTCAGCGCTGCTCGAACGACGTCGATCCCAATTCCGCGATCCTTCAGCAAGACCTCCATTCGGTCTCCGAAGAAATCGAAGGTGATCGCATCCAGCACTGGTGCCAATTCGAGATACTCTTTGCTCTCGAAGCCCTTGATCCGACGAATTTGATCGAACAGCAGATTGTTTCCGCGAAGCTCGATAGGGACGTTCGACGCCTCGATAATTCTAAAGATGCCTAGAACGACACGTCGCAGGCCATATGGATCCTTCGACCCCGTCGGCTTCTCGTCGATGGCGAAGAACCCCACCAGCGTGTCCAGCTTGTCCGCCAGCGCCACGGCCACGCTGAGCGGCGCGGTCGGGACGGCGTCGGCGGGGCCTTGGGGCTTGTAGTGGTCGCGGATGGCGTCGGCGATCTCGGGGTCCAGGCCGGCGGCGCGGGCATAGTAGCCGCCCATCACGCCCTGCAGCTCGGGGAACTCGCCGACCATCTGCGAGGTCAGGTCGGCCTTGGCCAGGCGCGCGGCTTCGGCGGCCTTGTCCGGATCGGCGCC
>JACMOF010000395.1 GCA_014378155.1 Caulobacter sp.
CCCTCCAGCGCCGCGTTGGCGATCTCGCGGATCGCGCGAAGCGGATGGTCGCGACGAACCTGAGCCTCCAGGTCCACATAGGAAAACAGCGATCCAGATCGTCCGTCCAACCCGCGCATCACCACCACCCCGCTGGGCTCACGCAGAGTGAATCATGCCGAGTCCAGCGCCGCCACCGACTTTTTCAACAGCCTGCTAGAGGCTGGAGACCCCGTCGATCCAGGTTTCGCGCACGTTCAGGGCGTCGTCGAGCAACACGAGATCGGCCACCATGCCGGCCGCGATGGTCCCCCGCTCGTCCGCCAGGCCCAGGAAGTCGGCCGGAGTGCGCGAGGCGATCATCACCGCTTCTTCCAGGGTCAGGCCCATCATCGAGATGGCGTTGCGCACCGCGCCGATCATGTCGAGGTCCGAGCCCGCCAGGGTCCCATGATCATCGACGCAGACGCCATCGACCACGCGAATGTGGCGGCCCTGAAGGTCGAAACTCTTGTCGATCATGCCAACCGTCGGCATGGCGTCGGTCACCAGCATAAAGCGGTTCAAGGGACGGGTGCGCAGGGCGATGCGCAGCACGACGGGATCGACGTGGCGGCCATCGACAATGATCCCGCACCAGGCGTGGAGACTCTCCAGCGCCGCCCCGACCACGCCAGGCTCGCGGCTGGTCAGAGGCGACATGGCGTTAAACAGGTGGGTGAAGCCGGTCAGGCCGGCGTCCAGCGCCTTGCGCACCGTTCCATAGGCGGCGTTGGTGTGGCCGGCGGCCACGGTGACGCCGGCCGCCGCCAGGCGCCGGACCATGTCGGGCGTGGTGGTCTCGGGCGCCAGGGTGACCAGGGTCTTGCCGCGCTTGAGCGAGCCCAGCAGCGCCACGGCCTCGTCGTCGAGGATCCGGAACTTGCCGGCGTCGTGGATGCCCTTGCGCTTCACATTGAGGAACGGCCCCTCGATATGGATGCCCAGCACGCCGGGCACGCCCGCCTCGATCGCCTGTTCAGTGGCGCGCATGGCCGCGTCGACCACGGCCAGGTCGTCGCTGATCAGGGTCGGCAGGAAGCCGGTGGTGCCATAGGGCCTGTGCGCCGCGCCGATCGCTTCGATCGCCTCGACCGTGGTGTGGTCGTTGAACAGCACCCCGCCGCCGCCATTGACCTGGGTGTCGATGAAGCCGGGAACCAGCAGTCCGCCGTCCAGGTCGTGGCGCGTCACGCCGACTGGCGTGTCAGCGCTGTCCAAGACGCCTTCGATCCGTCCGTCGCGGATCGTCACGGCCTTGCCATCGACGATCCCGTCTTCCGTCAGGATGCGGCCATTAACGAGAACAAGCTGCATCAGACGGTTTCTGTGACCTTGTTGAGGTGGGGCGGACTGTCGGGATCGTAGCCGCGCGCCACCGACAGCGCATTGGCCATTCGGTAGAAGCTCTGGATCATCAGGATCGGCTCGATCACCGGGTGGGCGGCGAGCGCCGGCAGGACCCCGGCGCCTGTTTCACCGGCGCCGGCCAGGAGCACGTCGGCGCCACGCGCGGCCAGGCCCTTGGCCATGGCGTCGACGCTGCCCCGGCTCTCGTCGTTCTGGGCGAACACCAGGGCGGGAAAGCCCTGCTTCACCAGGGCCATTGGGCCGTGCAGCACCTCGGCGGCGCTGAAGGCCTCGGCGTGCAGGCCGCAGGTCTCCTTGAACTTCAGGGCCGCTTCCTGCGCCACGCCATAGCCCACGCCCCGGCCCAGCACATAGAGGTTCCGGGCCAGCTTGAGGCGCTCGACGGCGGGGGTCCAGTCCAGGGTCCAGGCCTGGGCCAGCAAGGCGGGCAGGGTGGCGAGCCCGGCGGTCAGCTCGGCGTCTTCGGTCCAGGCAGCCACCAGCTGGGCGATGGCGGCCAGGGCGGCGATATAGGACTTGGTGGCCGCGACGCTCAGTTCGGGTCCGGCGTGCAGCGGCAGCACCTCGTCGACCAGCGCGGCCAGGGGCGAGTTCACGTCATTGACCAGGGCGATCGTGAAGGCGCCGGCCTCCTTGGCGGCCCGCACGGCCGACAGCAGGTCCGGGCTCTGCCCCGACTGCGAAATGGCCAGGTAGAGTGCGCCATCCAGGCCCTGAGGCGCGGCATAGACCGAGCTGACCGAAAGGGCGGCCGACGAGGTCAGGACGCCGGTGCGCGTTTCGACGAGATATTTGGCGAAGGTGGCGGCGTGGTCCGAGCTGCCCCGGGCGCAGGTCACCACGGCGCGCGGCGGGCTGGCGCGCAGGCGGGCGGCGATCTTCTCGGCCCGGGCGGCGTTGGCCCCCAGCTGGGCGGCGACAACGTGCGAGGCCTGGCCGGCCTCAAGGAACATGCGGGTGGATTCCGCCGTCAGCCGCCCATGCCCGGTGGAGTGCTCGGCGGGGGGTGCGGGTCGGGTCAAGACGTTAGCCTCCAAGGCAGGCGTTCCTTTAGATCAGAGCGCTGGCATGAGACCCGCTTGGGGCCCCTTCCAATCAGGCGATGGCGTTCAGTTCGGCGACGAAGTCATAGGCGTCGCCGCGGTAATAGGACTGGGTGACCTCGACGGCCCGGCCATCCTTCAGGAAGCCGCGGCGCTCGATCAGCAGGCCGGCGTCCTTGACGGGCACGCCCATCAGCTCTGCGTGCTCGGCGTTGAACAGCACCGCGCGCAGCCGCTGCAGGGCGCGAACGGGCCGGTGGCCGGTGGCCTCCAGCGCCTCATAGAGCGATGTGCCCACCGCCTCCGCCGAGGGCAGGGCGAAGGCGGCGACGGTGGTGTATTCCACCGCCATCGGCGCGCCGTCGGCGTAGCGGATACGGGCGAACCGGTAGACCGGCGTGCCGGGCGACAGGCCCAGGGTCATGGACTCTTCCGGCGTGACGGTGCCCTGGGCCTTGCTGATCCATTCGCTGCGTGGCGTGCGCCCGCGCGAAATCATGTCCTCGGTAAAGGACGACAGCTTGGAGAAGCTCTTTTCCACCCGGGCGGCGACGAAGGTGCCGGCCCCTTGGCGACGGGTTAGCAGGCCTTCGCTGACCAGGCCGTCCAGCGCCTTGCGAACGGTGATTCGCGAGATGCTGAATTCCTCGGCCATGTCGCGTTCGGCCGGCAGGGCGTCGTCGGGCCCCAGGATCTTCTTCTGGATGGCGTCCCGGAGCGCGCGCTGCAACTGCTTATAGAGCGGGGCGTGACCCTGGCCGTTTCCGTCCAGCCCCCCGATCCTTTCAGAAAACATCGTCAATTCGCCACCCCCGCGCAAAACCGCGCCACCCCGTGGTCACCGAGATAGCATATGACCATTTTGGTACCAATAAGAACATGGTCTGTAATTGGTTCTTTTTTGGCCTTGTCATCCGATAAATTTTCGTCACAGTTCACCTCCGAGGCCTGAGAAGTACCGCGTTCTGCGGATGTCTGCAGAATAATTGGTATCGGATTGGGCTTGGGGTTCGGCTCCAGGCCTGAGGGCCTGGAAAAAGGGGAGAGGCCGAGTATGAGAAATTTCCACAAATCCATTCTAACCACGTCCGCCAGCGTGCTGGCGGTGATGGTCGCAGCGCCCGCCTTCGCGCAGGATACAACCACCACCTTAGACCAGGTCGTGGTCACCGGCATTCGCGCTTCACTCCAGGCTTCGGTCGACGCCAAGCGCAACGCCGACGCCGTGATCGACGTGATCACCGCCGAAGACATCGGCAAGTTCCCGGACAAGAACGTCGCTGAGTCGCTGCAACGCGTTCCCGGCGTCACCATTCAACGCGAGTTCGGGGAAGGCGAGCGGATTTCGGTTCGCGGCACCGCCCCGACCCTCAATCGCACCCTGCTGAACGGCCACGCGGTCGCCACCGCCGACTGGTTTATTCTCGACCAGTTCAAGGCCAGCCGCAGCTTCAACTACCTGATGCTGCCATCGGAAATCGTCGGCAAGGTCGAGGTCTTCAAGAGCCCGGTCGCCGATATCGACGAAGGCGGCGTGGGCGCGACCGTCAATGTGCACACCCGCAACCCGCTGGACCTGGCGCCGCTCTCGATCTCGGGCTCGGTGCAAGGCGTGTGGGACGAGAAGTCGGACAAGAAGACGCCAACCGCCTCGGCCATGCTCAGCTGGCACAACGACGCCAAGACCTTCGGCGTCCTGGGCGGCCTGATCTATGACAAGCGCGAGATCCGCCGCGACGGTATCGAGGTGCTGGGCTACGAGAATGTCACCAACGCCTCGGGCAATGTCACGGGCCTCCCCGCTGGCCAGACGGCGGTGACGCCCAGCCTGATCGGTTCGTCTTTCTTCAAGCAGACCCGCGAACGCCGCGGCGCCAACATCGGCGTCCAGTGGTCACCGACCGACAAGCTGGATGTGAACCTGACCGGCCTCTATTCGAAGATGGACGCCGACAATATCAACCAGAACTACATGGCCTGGATCACCAACAAGATCTCTGGCCTGGGCACGCCCGGCGCCAATTTCAACATCCAGCAACTCAGCAACGGCACCGCGACCAAGGGCACGTTTAACGCCATCGGCGGCCAGGGCGTGGTGTTCGACGCCATCGACCGCATCGCCCACACCCAGGTCCGCTCGGTCGATCTGGACACCACCTATCGTCCCGCCGACGATTGGACGTTCCACGCCCGCATCGGCTACACCGACGCCGAGGGCGCCACCGACCTGCAGCCGTTTTGGGAAACCAGCGCCGCCACGGGCCTGACCTACGACCTGTCGGGCGGCCTGCCCAAGGTGTCGTTCTCCACCATCAATCCGGCCACGGCCGATGACGAGATGGAGCTGGGCTGGGCCTCGGCCAATACCACCGCCAATGACGACAACGAGTTCTATACCTTCGTCGACGGCGAGAAGTTCATGGACGCCGGCGCCTTCACGTCGGTCAAGTTCGGGCTGAAATACACCGACCACGATCGCGAAGTTGACCAGACCTACGGTCAGCGCCGCGCTCTGCTGCCCTGGACCGCTCCGGGCGCCACTGCCTGCGGCGGCCACAAATGTACGCTGGCCGATGTGCAAGGCGGCCTGACGCCCAGCGACTATCTTGACGGCATCAAGGGTCCCGGCGTCATCAGCAGCTATCTGACCGCCGACAAGAGCAAGATCGAGGCGATCTACGCCGCCCTGCCCAAGGCGGCGGTGTGGAACTCGGCGATCGGCGGCACGCAGGCGGCCGGCTGCAACGGTCTGCTGAACTGCGATCACTTCGGCCCGCTGGAAAGCTTCACGTTCAACGAGAAGACCTTCGGCGGCTACGTCCTGGGCAAGCTCAAGGGCGACAACTGGCGCGGTAACGTCGGGCTACGCGTCGTGCAGACCAAGGTCGAGACCTCGGCCTGGAAGGTTGGCGTACCCGCTGGCACCGCCGGCGCGGTCAACAACCCGTTCGGCCTGATCGCTCCGGTCGACGCCGGCCAGAACTATACGGACATCCTGCCGAGCGCGAACTTCTCGTTCGACATCAATGATGACCTGGTTCTGCGTCTGGCCGCCGGTCGCACCCTGTCGCGTCCGGACTACGCCCAGATGGCCGCGTTCACCTCGCTGACCGAGTCTCTGCTGACCGGCAGCGGCGGCAATCCTAACCTGGATCCCTACCGGGCCAACCAGTACGACGTGTCGCTGGAATGGTACTTCGCGCCGCAATCGCTCCTGGCGGTCGGCCTCTACTACAAGGACATCTCGACCTACATCGTCCAGGGCGCGTTCTCGGAGCGCCAGCCGCTTCAGCTGAACGACCCGACCGATGCGCGGATCACCAACGCCGCCAACCAGTGCGTTCTGACCGGCGCCAACCTCTACACCTGTAACTACCGTATCGGTCGCCCGATCAACGTGGCTGGCGGCGAGAACAAGGGTATCGAAATCAGCCTGCAGAAACCTCTGTGGAATGGCTTCGGCGTACTGGCCAACTACACCTACTCCGACGCCTCGTCGGCCTCGGGCGTGCCGGTGCCTTCGAACTCGAAGACCATCGCCAACATCAGCGGCTATTACGAGAACGAGCGCTTCAGCGCCCGCCTGTCCTACAACTACCGGTCCAAGTTCTTCGTCGACTACGACGCCGAGCGCGGCTTCCGGCAGCTGTGGTCGGACTCGATCAAGTCACTGGACGCCTCGGCCAGCGTGAACCTGACGCAAAACATCTCGCTGAGCCTCGATGCGATTAACCTCACCGACGAGAAGATGACCGAGAACTACGACAACGACAAAAACCGTCCGGCCCGGATCTACAAGAACGGTCGCATGGTGTTCGGCGGCGTCCGCTTCAAGTTCTAGTGGCTTACCGGGATCTTCGGCTTCGCGCCGAAGGTCCCGTCCTTCCTCCCAAGATCGTTGCATCGGAGGCGCCATGGTCCAGGATCACCGCATGACCTGTCCGCTCGCCGCCGATCGCAATCCAAGTCCTCCTGACTGCAAGCACGGAGCTGGGGCGGAGCGGTCACACGCTCCGCCCGCTTTTTGCCGCCCGTCAGCGTGAGCGCCCTCGCATGATCCTCGTCTCCAAGCCCTTCGCCGCCGTCGTGAGTTCGCTCGCCGTCCTGGCCTTTGCCTCGACCGGCCTCGCCGCCTCGCCGGTGAAGGGGCCGGCCATGACCCTCACCCCCGCGCCGGCCCAGGCGAAGCTGGGGCAGGGGACCTTCGCCCTCACCGCCAAGACCCGGATCCTTGTCGCCAAGGGCGATGTCGAGGCCAAGATGGTGGCGGGGCAGCTGTCCGACATGCTGTTCAAGGCCCGAGGCCTGAAGTTGGCCGTCGCCGAGGGCGCGCCGGCCGCCGGCGAGGCCGCCATCGTGCTGGCGCGGGGAGCCACATCCGGCGACACGGCCGAGGCCTACGACCTCGACATCGACCCGACCGGCGTCATCATCACCGCTCCCAAGCGCGCCGGCCTGTTCTATGGCGCGGTCAGCGTCTGGCAGTTGGCCGTGACCGACGCGGCCAAGGGCCCGGCTCTGCTGCCTGCCGTCAGCATCGACGACACGCCCCGCTTCGCCTGGCGCGGCTTCATGCTTGATAGCGCCCGCCACTTCCAGAGCGTCGAGACGATCAAGACGATCCTCGACGCCATGGCCGCCCACAAGCTCAATGTCCTGCACTGGCACCTGGTCGACGATCAGGGCTGGCGGCTGGAGATCAAGAAGTACCCGAAGCTGACCTCGGAAGGCTCCTGGCGCGTGCCGGCCGGCGCGGCGGGCCGCGATCCCAAGACCGGCAGTGCCACCCGCTACGGCGGCTTCTATACTCAGGACCAGGTGCGCGGCCTCGTCGCCTATGCCGCCGCGCGCGGGATCACCATCGTCCCCGAGATCGAGATGCCGGGCCACGCCCTGGCGCCGCTGGTGGCCTATCCGCAATTTGGCATGACCAAGACCCCGCCGCGCGGGGCCATGGGCGACTGGGGGGTGTTTCCCTATCTCTACAAGCCCACGGAACCGACGTTCACCTTCCTCAACGACGTGCTCGACGAGGTGATGGACCTGTTTCCCTCGCCCTATGTCCATGTCGGCGGCGACGAGGCGGTCAAGGACCAGTGGAAGGCCAGCCCCGAGGTTCAGGCCCAGATCCAGGCCCTGGGCGTCAAGGACGAGCACGGGCTGCAGAGCTGGTTCATCCAGCGGGCCGAGAAGAAAATCAACAGCCGAGGCCGGCGGATGATCGGCTGGGACGAGATCCTCGAGGGCGGCCTTGCCCCCAACGCCACCGTCATGTCCTGGCGCGGCGTGGAGGGCGCGGTGGCCGCCGCCTCCCAGGGCCATGACGCCGTCCTGGCGCCCGA
>JACMOF010000396.1 GCA_014378155.1 Caulobacter sp.
GCCTCTGCGCCTTCGCCCGGTTCTGCGATCCAAATGGCCAGGTGCGGACGCAGGTCGTGCGTACCGATGACCCCGAAACCCGGGCCACCTTCGTCAGGCAGGTGAACGATTGCCCCTCTGGCCGGCTGACGGCCTGGGACAAGGTCACTGGCGCGCCCGTCGAAGACGCGCTCAACCCTCGATCGGACTTGTGGAAGATCCGCTGAAAGCCTGCAGCGGTCCGCTTGCCCTACAGGGCGCGGCTACGCTCGTGTCGGCCGACGGCGTCGAATACGAGGCGCGAAACCGAGTCACCCTTTGCCGTTGCGGACGGTCGGGCAGCAAGCCCCTCTGCGATGGGTCCCACGCCGCCCCCGGATCTGAGTGAGTAGTTCCCGAGCCTCACGCAGAGAGGCTAAGGCTCCTAGCATCCGCAGGGTCAAGATCCCTTCGCTAGGGCGCCTCCACCGCTGCCTCGTCTCAAAAGGGCGCGGCGTTCGTAGGCAGTCCTTGCACCAGCTTCGAAAGCGCCGCGCATGAAACCGACCGACACCGTCGTCGCCGTCTTCGCCGACCACGCCGCCGCCGACAAGGCGGTCAAATCGTTGGCCTCGTCCGGCTTCGACATCAAGAATCTCAGCGTCGTGGGCAAGGGCTATCACACCGAGGAGAAGGCGGTCGGCTTCTACAATATCGGCGATCGCATGAAGGTTTGGGGCTCTCGCGGCGTGCTTTGGGGCGGTCTGTGGGGGCTGTTCTTTGGCGGCCTGTTCCTGACCCTCCCGGTGGTGGGCCACGTCATCGTCCTGGGCTACTTGGCCGCGTTGATCGCCTCGGCCCTCGAAGGCGCGGTGGTGGTCGGCGGCATCAGCGTGATCGGCGCGGCGCTGACCAGCATCGGCATTCCCAAGGACAGCGTCATGACTTACGAAACCGCCATCAAGACCGACAGCTTCCTGGTGCTCGTCCATGGCACGGCGCAGGAGATGCAGCGAGCCCGCTCGATCCTGGATGCGGCCAGCGCCTTCAGCGTCGATGCCTACGACGGCGTCATGGCCTGACCCTGAGGTCCTCCGTCCCCGGCGATGCGCCAGCGACGGAGGACCTTCCCGCTCTGGAGAGTCCAATGCCCTACACGACCCTGATGGTTCATCTCGAACTTGGCCGCTCCAACGCCGGACTCTTGAACGTCGCCAGCGACCTGGCAGAGCGGCTGCACGCCGGGGTTATCGGCATTGCCGCCTGTCAGCCCGCGCCAATCGGCTACGGCGAGGAATACGTGCTCTCCGGCGACCTGGTTCAGGCTGCACGCGACGAACTCGATCGCGAGTTGAAGGTCGCCGAGGCCGAGTTTCGCGGTGGCTTGAAGGGCAAGGTCGAAAGTGTCGAATGGCGTTCGACCATCACCTTCGGCGCGCTCAGCGACTATGTCGCAAAGGAAGCCCGGAGCGCCGATCTCATTCTGACCCGGCTGTCGACGCCGGACCTCCTGGACCACACACGCACGGTCAATACCGGAGGCCTGGTCATGCAGGCTGGGCGGCCGGTCCTGGTGGCGCCGGAGGCGATCGACACCCTCAAGCTCGATCAGATCCTCGTCGCTTGGAAAGACACCCGCGAAGCGCGCCGCGCGGTGGTGGACGCCTTGCCGCTCCTGCAGAAGGCGGCTCAGGTGATGGTCGCCGAGATCGCCGCCGAAGCCGATCAAGCCGCCGCCCAAACTCATGTCGAGCAAGTGGCGGCCTGGTTGCAAAGGCATGGGGTGGCTGCAGCCGCCATGGCCTCGCTCGCTATCGGCGATGACGCCTCGCGCCTCAGCCAATTGGCGTTGGAGCACGACGCCGACCTGATCGTCGCCGGCGCCTATGGTCATACCCGCCTGCAGGAATGGGCGTTTGGCGGGGTGACGCGTGATTTGCTGGCCCGCAAGGATCGCTGCGTGCTGCTGTCGCACTGAACAGAGCGCGATCCCGGACGCGGCGCGCGCCTACTGGGCGATATGCTACGCGCCTGCGGCTTAACCGCGTTTCAGACCTTGAGGCGGTCACCCGGCTTCGCTGGCTCTAGCGCCTGCTGCAGGTGGCCCCATCGTGGCGCGCCAACGCAAATCACCTGCCTCCGCCGGTAGGCGGGCAGGGCGCAATACGCTTTTAGCGCCCGTCTTGCTGTCAACGGTGGGACGGTCGCCGCCAGCGGTTTGGCCGCCGACCCCACGCGCTGGTCGGGTACTCAAGGCCTATTGCTAAGCTTCTGCGCGGATTGAGTAATTTCCGATCCTGAGGGCGCCGGCCTGTCCTCGCTATCAAGGCCTGGTCCCGCCGCATCGTCACAGACCTGAACTGGGCTCTGAACGATCACGGGCCTTCGACCCTTAGGGGCGATCGGCAAGGCGCCGGACGGCCCGCTCACCATGGACTAGGAGATCGCCATGACGACCGACACCCTCTTGAAGGAATCCGTTCTCGCCGAACTGCTATGGGAGCCGAGCGTCAGCGCCGCCCATATCGGCGTCACCGCGCGCGATGGCGTGATCAGCCTCATGGGTCATGTGAAAACTTTCGCCGAAAAGCACGCCGCCGAAGCGGCCGCGCGTCGGGTCAAGGGCGTCAAGGCGATCGCCGACGAGATCGAGGTCAAGCTGTCCTTCGACGTCAAGCGGACGGACGAGGACATCGCCGCCGCCATCATCTCGCGCCTGGCTTGGGACTCCACCATTCCCAAAGATAGCGTCAAGGCCACCGTGCAGAACGGTTGGGTCACGCTGACCGGCAAGGTCGCCTGGCACTTCGAGCACGACGCCGCTGCCCAGGACGTCCGCAAGCTCTGGGGTGTTGTCGGCGTCACAAACGAGATCAAGGTCGAGACGCGGGTCAACACCGCCGACGTGAGCGGCGACATCATCCGCGCGCTGCATCGCTCGTGGTTCGACCCGTCCAACGTCAAGGTCACCGCCAATGGCGGCAAGGTCAAGCTGAGCGGCACGGTCCATTCGTGGAGCGAGCGCACCTTGGCGGGCAATACCGCCTGGGCCGCGCCCGGCGCGACCGTCGTCGAAAACGATCTCGTCATCGCCTGAAACGCGCCGCCTGCTGGCCTGGGTTCCAGGCCAGCAGGACCGGTCGCCCAAGCCGACACGATCTTCCCCACACCTCAAAGGACGACCGACATGACGCTCAAGAGCCATCGGCCCGCCGCGCAAGACTCGTCTGACAAAGGGGCCGATCGAAGCGCCGTCAATGCCTATCTGGTCGGTGGCGGCATCGCTTCGCTCAGCGCTGCGGCGTTCCTCATCCGCGACGGCGATGTCCTGGGCCACAACATCACGATCCTCGAAGAACTGGACACGCTGGGCGGCAGCCTCGACGGGTCCGGATCGGCGCAGGAAGGCTATGTGCTGCGCGGCGGCCGGATGCTGGAGAGCAAGTATCTGTGCACCTTCGATCTCTTCGCCTCGATCCCCACCCTCGATACCAGCCAGACCGTCACTCAAGAGACTTTCGCCTGGAACGAGACGATGAAAACGTCCTCGAAATCGAGGCTGGTGCGCAACGGAAAACGGCAGACCGCGCCGGCCTTCGGTCTTAGCGAGGCGCACATCCTGACGATCGAGCGGCTGGCGCTTGAGCCCGAAGCCAAGCTGCGCGACACCAGCATCAGCGACCAGTTCGAGCCGTCGTTCTTCAAGACCGACTTCTGGTTCATGTGGTGCACCACCTTCGCGTTCCAGCCCTGGCACAGCGCGGTCGAATTCAAGCGCTACCTGGTGCGTTTTGCGCACATGGTCGATGGCTTTGACCGGCTCCAGGGGATCATGCGCACGGTCTACAATCAGTACGACTCGATGGTGCGCCCCCTGCAAAAGTGGCTCACCGATCGCGGCGTGACCTTTGAATTCAACACGCGCGTCACCGATCTTGGCCTGACCGAGGACGGCGGCAAGATCAGGGTCACCCAAATTGACTATGACCGTGTCGGACAACCTGGGTCGATCACCTTGGCCGCCGGCGACCTGGCTTTCGTCACCCTCGGCTCGATGACGGAAGGCTCCGATGTCGGCGCCATGGATCGGGCGCCCCGGTTGCGCGAGAAGACCGATGGCGGCGCCTGGAGGCTTTGGGAAACCCTGGCCTCGGGCCGGCCCGATTTTGGCAATCCATCAGCTTTCGCCGACCACATAGACGAGTCCAAGTGGGTGTCCTTCACTACGACCTTGCACGATCCGACCTTCTTGCGCCTGGTCTTAAATCTGACGGGCAACGTTCCGGGAGAAGGCGGGCTGATCACCTTCCCAGAGTCGAGTTGGCTGGCGTCGATCGTCATTCCCCACCAACCCCACTTCATCGGCCAACCGGATGACGTCGCCGTCTTGTGGGGTTACGGCTTGTCGGTCGATAAGCCGGGAGATTTCGTCAAGAAGCCGATGTCGGCCTGCACGGGCGCGGAAATCTTGAGCGAAATCTTGGGTCACCTGCGCATCGAGGCCGAGGCCGAAAAGATCATCGAGACCTCGACCTGCATCCCCTGCATGATGCCCTTTATCACCAGCCAGTTTCTGAAACGCGCCAAGGGCGACCGGCCGCTGGTCGTGCCCAAGGGCAGTCAGAACCTGGCCTTTATCGGCCAATTTTGCGAACTGCCCGACGATGTGGTGTTCACAGTGGAATACTCCATCCGCTCCGCCCAAACTGCTGTCTATGCGCTGCTGGGCCTGGATCGCTCACCGCCCGCCGTCTACCAGGGCAAATACGATCCGCGTGTGCTCTACAAAGCCTACCGAGCGCTGCACGATCTGCCCGCCTGACGCCAAAGCGGTCGGGCGGCGTCAAAGCACCGGCGCCCTGGGGAGGATGTCAGGTGGCGGCCGCCAGAGCTCTGGCGCGAGCGCGGCCGGCGCACGACCTGGCATGATCTTGGACAAAGCCAGTCTTTGCGCGTCGATGATCAAGCTCAAACAGCCGCCATCGCAGCGCGATCGGCTTGGCGCTGTCAGGCCCGGCCTGACAGGGCGCCCAGCACGGCGGCCGGCGTGATGGGGGTATGCCGTGGGCGCACCCCGACTGCGCGGAAAATGGCGTTGGCGATGGCTGGCGCGACCACCGTGGTGGCCGGCTCGCCCAGGCCGACCGGAACCTCGACGCTGTCGACGAACTGGATGTCGAGTTCCGGCGTGTCGGCGATCCGCAGCGGCGTGTAGGTGTCGAGATTGACGTCCTTGACCTGGCCGTTCTCGAACACCGTACCCTCGTGCAGGGCCATGCTCAGGCCCCACAGCGTGGCGCCCTCGGTTTGGGCGCGGGCGCCGTCGGGATCGACGATGGTGCCGGCGTCGGTCATCACCGTCAGCTTCTGAACCGTAACGACGCCGCTGGCGCGATCGACATGGACGCGGGCGACGCAGGCCACCCAGGTGGGCATGTCGCGTTCCTGGCCAAAACTGGTGGCCAGGCCCAGAGCGGTGTCCTTGGGCAAGGGCTGCCCCCAGCCGGCGGCCTCGGCGGCGCGGCGTACGACCTCGGCCTGGCGCTTGGCGCCGCCGACCGTGCTGGCGTCGCTGCCGGCATTGGCGCCGGCGCCGGTCAGCAGCTTGAGTCGCAGGGCCACCGGGTCGGTCTTCAGGTGGTGGGCGGCCTCGTCGATGAAGCTCTCGCCCGCCCAGTTGGTCCAGCCGGGCCCCACCGAGCGCAGCCAGCCCGGGCGGAAGGTTTCGTTGGCCAGATCGTTGTTGATGGCCCGCACCTTGTGGGCGCCGACCTCGTACCAGTGGTCGGCCCCGGAGATGGCGAAGGGGTCGTAGGCCACGCCGTTCTTGCCCTTGGGCATCAGGGCCGGGGCGTTGGCCAGGGTCGGCCAGCCGGCGGCGGCGTGGTGCTCCTGGGCCAGGATCTGGCCGTTCCCGTCGAACGCCATGCGAACGGTCTGGACCGAGGGCGAGCGGACCGAGTCGAAGCGAACGTCGTCCTCGCGGGTCAGCACCAGCTTCACCGGTTTGCCCAGCGCCTTGACCGCCAGGGCCGCAGGCACGGCATAGTCGCCGTTCAGCCGGCGTCCGAAGCCGCCGCCGAGCATGTAGGTGCGCATGACGATGCTGGTCTCGGCGCGGCCCAGGGCCTTGGCCAGGGTCGGCAGGATCAGGCTCTGCCACTGGTTTCCGGTGTGGATTTCCATGACGCCGGCCTTTTCGAAGGCCAGGGCGTTTAGCGGTTCGAGCTGGAAGTGCAGGACGGTGGCGGTGGTATAGGTCTGCTCCAGCACAGACTTGGCGGCCTTGAAGGCCGGCGCGGTGTCGGCGGTCTTGGTGTCGAGCAGGGCGCCGACGTCGGTCTTGGCGATCAAGGCGGCGGCATGGTCCTGCAGGTCCTTCTCCGACACGTTCGCGCCAGGTCCGGCGACCCATTTGACCTTGACCAAGTCGGCGGCGCGGATCGCGGCGGGATAGCTTTCGGCGATCACCAGCACCCAGCCGGGCACGGTGTCGGACGGGTCGTCGATTGTCAGGCAGCGGATGTAGCCCCTGATCTTCTTGGCCGCGCTGTCGTTGACCGACACCACCTTCGAGCCGTGGCGGGTGGGCGGCAGCTTGGGCCGCGCGAAGACCATGCCGGGGACCTTGGCGTCGATACCGTAGATCGCCGTGCCGTTGATCTTGGCGGCGATGTCGAGCGCCTTGCCCGGCTTGCCGATCAGCTTGCGCTCGGCCGCCGGCTTGATCGGCAGCTTGGCGAGCTCGTCTGGCGTGAACTGGCGGGCCACGCCGCCGCGCTTGACGATGTCGCCGTAGCTGATCGACTGGCTGCCGACATGCACCACGCCGCCGCGCGCCATGCCGCCCGCCGGCGAGACATTCAGCAACTTGGCCCCGGCCTCGACCAGGGCGATTCGTCCGGCCGCCCCGGCCTGGCTGAAGATCGGGAAGGTCTGCCACACCGACCAACTGCCGCCAGTGACCATCAGGCCCCACTTGGGATCGGTATCGACATGGACAATGCGGACCTTATCCCAGGCCACGTCCAGCTCCTCGGCCAGGATGCGGGCCAGGGCGGTGCCGACGTGCTGGCCCATCTCGGCGCGGATGATGTTGACGGTGACGATCCCCTCGCCGTCGATGGCGAACCACAGGGTCGGCTCGAACCGGGCCCCGGTCGGGCTCATCGGAACCCCGCCTGGCACGGCGGGATACATCGCCGCCTCGACCAGGGCCGAGAAGCCGAAGGCTAGGCCAGCGCCGGTCGAGGCGACGAGGAAATTGCGGCGCGACAGCAGACTGCCGACTTCGCCCTTGGAAATGAGGCGACTCACGACTTGCCTCCCATCGCGGCGACGGCCTGCTTGATGGCCGCGCGGATGCGGACATAGGTCATGCAGCGACAGAGATTGCCGCTCATGGTCGCGTCGATGTCGGCATCTGTGGGGGCGGGAAAGTCCTTCAACATCGCTGCGGCCTGCATGATCTGGCCTGACTGGCAGTAGCCGCATTGCGGGGTCTGCAATTCCAGCCAGGCCTGCTGCACCGGGTGCTGGCCGGCGGGGTCCAGGCCCTCAATAGTGGTGACCTCCGCGCCGTCGACGGCGCTGACAGGAGTAATGCACGAGCGGACGGCGCGTCCGCCTACATGCACCGTGCAGGCCCCGCACATGCCGATGCCGCAGCCGAACTTTGTGCCGGTCAGACCGATGTCGTCCCGGATCACCCACAGCAAGGGCGTATCCTCGTCGGCGTCGATGGAGACCGCGCGACCGTTGATCGTGAACTGGGTCATGGCTGGGTCACTTTCCCTGCGCGCGGATCGCCGCGACCTTCTTGTCCAGGTCCGGCCAGGCCGGCTTTTCCGTGCGCGTGGCGCGCAGATAAGCGGCCAGCTTGGCGACGTCGCCGTCGCTGAAGCGGTTGAAGCTTGGCATCACCACGCCCGGCGCGCCGTCCCTGGCGCTGACGCCGTACAGCACCACGCGGATCAGGTTGGTCGGATCGTCCAGATTGACCGCGCTGTTGAGGGCCATGTCCGGCCGCAACGGATTGGGCTGGCCCGCGCCGTTATAGTGACAGGACGCGCAGGCGGCGGTGTAGAGCCGGGCCGACGGATCGGTCTGCGAGCCAACGTTCAGGTGGTCGGCGGCGGCGGCCTTCTGGAGCGCTGGCGCCAGGCTGGCGGAGCGCGTGGCCGCCCTGTCGAGGTCGGCGAAATAGACCGCCAGGGCCTGGATGTCGGGCTCGGGTAGCTTGATCAGTCCGTCGTGGACGACGGGCGACATCGGGCCGGCGGCGACGCCATGATAGCGGCTGATCCCGGTGCGCAGATAGGCGGTCAGTTCGCCCCGATCCCAGGCGACGGGCGAAGGATTGGCTCCGGTCAGCGGCGGGGCGACCCAGTTGTCGATCGGCGCGCCGGCGAAGGTCTTGTCGCGCTTCTCCGCGCCCAAGGCGTTGCGCGGCGTGTGACACGCGCCGCAGTGGCTAACGCCCTGGGCCAGATAGGCCCCGCGGTTCCATTCGGCGCTCTTGGCCTTGTCCGGCTCGAAGCGGCCCGGCTTGAAGAACAGCAGCTTCCAACCGGCCTGCAGGGCGCGGATGTTCAGCGGGAACGGAACGCTGTTGGACTTGGCCGGCGCGACGACAGCCGGGCGCGTCATCATGTAGGCGTAGAGCGCCGAGACATCGGCGTCCGACACCTTGGTGAAGTGGTCATAGGGGAATGCGGGGAACAGATGTGAGCCGTTGCGCGCCACGCCCTGGTGCATCGCCCGGCGGAAGGCCGCCTCCGACCAGGTTCCGATGCCGGTCTTGGCGTCAGGCGTGATGTTGGTCGAGTAGATCGTGCCGAACCCGGTCTTCATCGGATAGCCGCCGGCGAACGGCTGGCCGCCCTTGGTGGTGTGGCAGGTCGCGCAATAACCGGCTCCGGCCAGCCCCTCGCCGCGGGCGATCA
>JACMOF010000397.1 GCA_014378155.1 Caulobacter sp.
GAGAATGTAACCTCTCACCCTCCCATGGCTTCGCCATGGGCCCCTCCCTCTCTCCAAGCGAGAGGGTTTTTTAAGGCGCAACCCAATGTCCGCCCAGGGTCGGAAGCCAAACGGCCAATCCCGAGATCCGACCCTAGCCCCGCATCAGCCCCGCGATGGGATGATCCCCCAGCGCCGCGACCACCCCAGACCGATCCGCCTCGCCCTTGTCCTGCGACAGCTTGAACGTCCCCTCCAGGCGGTCGACGACCAACCGCGCGCCGATGATGGCGCGGGTCATGGCCTCGAAGCGGCCAGGGCTCATCTTGTCGCGGGTCCAAGGCGGCTTGGGCAGCAGACGCGCCTCCTCCTGGGCGGAGAGGTCGTCGAGCAGGGCCACCAGCTCGACGTCGTTGAGCCCGGCGACCGGGCCTTCGGCCTCGACCGACAGGTAGTTCCAAGTCGGGACCTGGTCTTCGCCCGCGTACCAGTCCGGGCTGACATAGGCGTCGGGACCCGTGGCCAGCGCCACCGCACGAAAGCCCTGGACGATGTACGGCGACAGCACGTTGCCGCGCGACAGGTGGAAGTCGAGGGCCACCTCGCCGTCACCGAGATGGCGGATCACCACCGGCGCCTGGGCTGTGAACGGCCGGCCGCGCACCGCCGCCGCCAGCGTCACGAACGGATGGGCGGCGATGAAGCCCAGCAGGGTCGCGCGATCCTCGACCCGGAACGGCTGGGCCGGATGCATCAGCCGGCGGCCCGCAGCAGGGCCACCAGCCTTGCCCGGGTCTCGCCGTCGGCGACGCCGTCGAAGCGGGTCTGCAGCCAGTGGCGCTGGAAGGCGGCCACGATGGTGGTGGTCCAGGCGTCGTACTTGCCGGACGGCGGGCAGTTGTAGCCCAGGCGGGTCAGGCCGGCCTGAAGGGCGAAGACGCCGGTCCCCTCCTCGCCCTCGCCCAGCGGCGCGCCGGGCGACGGCGGCGGCTCGACCCAAAGACCGTGGCCGGCCTCGGCTAGCCGCTTCCAGGGGAACAGCTCGCCCGGGTCGATCTTGCGGCCGGGGGCGATGTCGGAATGGCCCAGGACGCGGTCATCGTCGATGGTCCACCGCGAACGGATGTCGGCCAGCAGGTTGATCACGGCGGCGACCTGCGCGTCGGGAAAGGCGCGGTAGCCAAACTCGTGTCCCGGATTGACGATCTCGATCCCGATCGAGGCCGAGTTGATGTCCTTGACGCCTTTCCAGAAGGCGGCCCCGGCATGCCAGGCGCGGCGCTCCTCGGGCACCAGGCGAAACACCCGGCCATCTTCCTCGACCAGGTAGTGGGCCGAGACCTTGGCTTCCGGATCGCACAAACGCTCCAGCGCCGCCGGGCCGGTCTCCATGCCGGTGTAATGAAGGATCACGCAGTCGGGGATGGCCTTGCGGGCATCGAAGTTCGGCGACGGCGCGTCGGCCAACTTCAGAGGGGAGGGCGTCATTGGAAACGGTTCCTCATCAGCAGGATCAGCGGCATGACCTGGTTCTTGCGCAGGGCGATGATCAGCACGCCGACCAGCGCCAGCGCCGTGCCGATTCCCATTCGGATGTCGAAGTGATCGTGGGTGATCAGCACGCCCAGGCCAATGGTCATCAACGGGGTCATCAGGGTCAGCGGCGCGATCAGATTGGCCTCGTGACGCTGGATCAGGCCATAATAGGTCGTGTGTCCCAGCACCGACACCACCAGGGCCGAGAACAGCACCGCGGCCAAGAACGGCCAGCCGGCATGGGCGGCGAGGCCCAGGCCGCCGGGCTCGAACACCCCGCTCAGCGCCGCCAGGGGCGCGACGGCGGTGAAGCCGACCCAGGCCTGGAACTGCAGGGGCTTGACCCCCTCGATCTGCTTCATCATCACCGCGCCCAGCGAGCCGGTGAAGGCCGAGCCGACGATGAACCACAGGCCCGGCGACAGCTGAAGGCCGTGCGGGTTCCACATCACCACCACCGCCCCCGACAGGGTCAGGGCGATGCCCAGCCCGCGCTTCCAGCGCACCTTCTCGCCCAGCAACAGCACCGACAGGATGGTGGTGAAGGGCACGGCGACCTGGATGACCACCGCCGCCGCCGAGGGCGAGGCCGTCTTGAAGCCCATGAACAGCAGGGCGAAGTTGCCGACGCCCATCAGCAGGCCGACCACCACGATCCGCCAGGTCGGCCGGGGCGCGGGCAGCAGCCACGGCAGGGTCACCGCCGCGACGATCGCGAACCGCACCGCCGCATAGAACAACGGCGGCACGCCCCAGTGGGCGACCACGATCTTGGAGATGATGTTGTTGCAGGCCCAGACCAGGCAGACCAGCACCAGCAGACCGAAATCGCGCAAGTTCATGCCGGATCGAATACGCGGCCAAAGCCGCGGTGCGCAAACGAAAACCCGCCGGAAATCGAAAGGACGGTACGCCACCGGTTGACCGACGGTCAAAATGGTCGCCTCTATATGAACGTCGATAAGATAACCAAGACGTCCGGGCACGCCGGACCACATCGGGGAGCGGAGCGAGCGCATGGCCATCGAGCATTTCGACGTCCTGATCGTAGGAGCGGGCCTGTCGGGCGTCGGCGCGGGCTATCACCTGCAAACCCACTGCCCGGGCAAGACCTATGCGATCCTCGAGGGCCGCGAAGCCATCGGCGGCACCTGGGACCTGTTCCGCTATCCCGGCATCCGCTCCGACAGCGACATGTACACCCTGGGCTATTCGTTCCGGCCCTGGCGCGAAGCCAAGGCCATCGCCGACGGCCCATCGATCCTGAGATATGTCCGCGAGACGGCCAAGGACCACGGCGTCGACCGCAAGATCCGCTTCAATCACAAGGTCCAGCAAGCCAGCTGGTCCTCGGAGACCGCCACCTGGACCGTCGAGGCCGAGCATGACGGCCGGGTCGTCACCCTGACCTGCAACTTCCTGCTGATGTGCAGCGGTTATTACGACTACGCCGCCGGCTACACGCCGCCCTGGGAGGGTGTCGAGACGTTCGGCGGCCGCATCGTCCACCCGCAGCACTGGCCGGCCGACCTCGACTATACCGGCAAGAAGGTCGTGGTGATCGGCAGCGGGGCCACCGCCGTCACCCTGGTGCCGGAGATGGCCAAGACCGCCAGCCACGTCACCATGCTGCAGCGTTCGCCGACCTATGTGGTCTCGCGGCCGGCCGAGGGCGCCCTGGCCAACTGGCTGCGCGCCAAGCTGCCGGCCATGACCGCCTACGGCCTCACGCGCTGGAAGAACGTGCTGATGCAGATGCTGTTCTTCAACATCGCCCGCAAGAAGCCGGAAAAGACCAAGGCCCAGCTGATCGATCTGGTCAGCGCGCAACTGGGACCCGACTACGACGTCGCCACCCACTTCACGCCCCGCTACAATCCCTGGGACCAGCGCCTGTGCCTGGTGCCCGACGCCGACCTGTTCGCCTCGCTGAAGGCCGGGACCTCCTCGGTGGTCACCGACCACATCGAGTCCTTCACCCCAACCGGCCTGAAACTGACCTCCGGCGCGACCCTGGACGCCGACATCGTCGTCACCGCCACGGGCCTGGTGATGCAGTTGGCTGGCGGCATGCAGGTGGTGGTCGATGGCCAGCCCGCCGACCTGTCGCAGAGCCTGTCGTACAAGGGCATGATGTTCAGCGACGTGCCCAACTTCGCCTCGACCTTCGGCTACACCAACGCCAGCTGGACCCTGAAGGCCGACCTGAC
>JACMOF010000398.1 GCA_014378155.1 Caulobacter sp.
ATCCAGGCCTGCATGCCGTGCATCGGGCCGCCGGTCGCCTTCTTCAGCGGGTCGGAGCGCTCGGAATGGACGATGCCCTTGCCGGCCGTCATCCAGTTGACCTCGCCCGGACGGATCGGCAGGTCGGAGCCGATGCTGTCCTTGTGTGTGATCTCGCCCTCGAACAGATAGGTCAGGGTCGACAGGCCGATATGCGGATGCGGCCGCACATCGACATTGCGCGGGAAGCCGGGCTCAAAGGTCGCCGGACCCATGTGGTCGAAGAAGGTGAACGGCCCCACCATCCGCCGGCTGTGGAAGGGCAGGACGCGCCCCACCTCGAACCCGCCGAGATCCTTTCGGCGCTGGTCGATGACGAGGTCGATCATGGGAGGGCTCCGAGGTGGTGGAGAGCTTAGTGTGAATGGGGAGGCGAGGGGATTCTAGAAGAAATCGGAGGTGAAGCTCAGCGCAGAAGCGAGGCGATGTCCCTGCCCGGGCCGAAGACGCGAACGATCTCCACGGACCCGCCATCGCCGCGATAGGCCACGCTGTGGCGACCGGCGACGCTCCAAAACCTTAGGGGAAGCCTGGTTAAGTCGGGCCGGGCGTGGCCCAGGGCTGAGCGTCTCGCCAGGCGGTCGAAAGCGGTCAGCAGGGCGTCTCGAACCTTTGTCGCGGCGTCAATATCGCGAGCAGCGATATAGATGACGATATCCAACAGATCCTGCCGCGCCGCCGAGGAGACCGAGTAGGCGGTCACGCCGATTTCAGCAGGGCGTCCAGTTCGCGGGCCAACTCTTCGCCCGTGATGCTTTCGCCTCGATCCAGTTGGTCGAGGCCGAGCTGAAGGTCCGCGTTCAAGCGCTCAAGTTGCTGGGCTCGAAGTGAGTCGGCGGAGAACAGCAGGCGCAGACCTTCCCGTACGACCTCGCTAGCGGTGGTGTAGAGGCCGGACTCCACCTTCTCGGCGATCCGGCGCTCAAGTTCGGTTGTCAAGGACACGTTCATGGCGTCGCTCCAAGGGGCAATGCCAATATATAGCAATTTTCGCTATTGCCGAGCCTTTCGGTCAGCTCAGCGGGCTGACATACGGGCTGACCAGCCCCAGCGGCACGGCGGTGGAGTTCTTGACGCCGCGGATGACGATCCGGCTCTCGATGTTGGACACCAGGCCCAGCGATAGTAGCTTGTCGCGCAGGAACTCGTCGAAGGCCCGCATGTCGCGGGTGACGATGCGCAGCTCGTAGTCGGCGGCGCCGGTGACGGTGGCGCACTGCACCACCTCGGCCCACTTGCCGACGGCCTGTTCAAAGACCTCGAGGTTTTCCTTGGTCGGCAGCGAGAGCTTGGCGGTGCAATAGACCTCGAAGCCCAGGCCCAGCTTTTCGCGGTCCAGGATGGTCACGCGGCGCTGGATGACGCCCGCGTCCTCAAGGCGCTTGATCCGGCGCCAACACGGGCTGGAAGACAGCCCGACGCGCTCCGCGATCTCCGCGACAGACAGTCCGGCGTCGTGTTGGATGAGATCGAGGATCTTGGCATCCACGGCGTCGAGTTGTTCGGACAAGAATTCCTCCCCCAGAGGTCATTTAGCGCGGCGATCGTGCCGAAAGCGGCCTTGAGTCGGGCAAGCCTTGGGCAAACAATTTCCCCGCTTCTATAAGATATTGCTGAGCGGGCGAGAAGACCCACGAGGAAAATTTTTGCTATGCGGCACTCGGAAGTCACGCTTGACGACAAATATGTGCTCGAAGATGGCCGCGCCTTCATCACTGGCGTGCAAGCGCTGCTCCGCGTTTTGCTCGACCGCAAGCGTCTCGACACCCGCAATGGGCTAAACACCGCCGGCTTCCTGTCGGGCTATCGCGGCTCGCCCCTGGGGGGATTGGACCAGCAGGCCGCTCGCCTGTCGGGACTTCTCACCGCCCACGACGTGGTCTTCAAGGAGGGCCTCAACGAGGACCTGGCCGCCACCGCTGTGTGGGGCAGCCAGCAGGCCAACCTGTTTCCCGGCGCCACCCATGATGGGGTCTTCGGCATGTGGTACGGCAAGGCGCCCGGCGTCGATCGCACCGGCGACGTCTTCAAGCACGCAAATTTCGCCGGATCCTTCCCCACGGGCGGCGTGCTGGCCGTGGCCGGCGACGACCATGGCTGCAAGAGCTCGACCTTGCCGTCGCAGTCGGAGTTCGCCTTCCAGGACTTCGAGATGCCGGTGCTGTCGCCGGCCGACGTCCAGGAGGTGCTCGACTACGGCCTGATGGGCATTTCGATGTCGCGGTTCTCGGGCCTGTGGACGGGCATGATCGCCCTGGCTGACACCATGGACTCGGGCGTGACCATCGACGTCTCGCTGGACCGGCACAAGATCATCATTCCCGAGAACTTCCCGATGCCGCCCGGCGGCTTGGGGATCCGGTTGAAGGACCAGCCGATGGAGAAGGAGCGTCGCCTCCGCCTCCACAAGCTGCCCGCCGCCCTGGCCTTCGCCCGCGCCAACCGCATCGACCGGGTCGTGCTGGGCGGCTTGTATGGAAAAGGGGGGCACGTGCGGGTCGGCAAGGCCCGCCTCGGCATCGTCTGCCAGGGCCAGGCCTATAAGGACGTGCTGGAAGCCTTCACCGCCATGGGCATGAGCCTCGAGGAAGCGTCGGACCTGGGTGTCTCGATCTACAAGGTCGGCATGCCCTGGCCGCTGGAGCCGTTGGGCATGCGCAGCTTCGCCGCCGGTCTCGAGATCCTGATGGTCATCGAGCACAAGCGCGGGCTGATCGAGCCCCAAGCGCGCGCGGCGCTGTATGATCTTCCCGCGCATGCGAGGCCCCGGATCATCGGCAAGCTGGACGAGCACGGCCACCCGCTGCTGTCGGAGCTGGGCTCGCTGTCGGTCGCCGAAATCGCCTTGGCCATCTATGACCGCCTGCCGCAAGGGCCGCACATGGAGCGGGCCCAGGCCTATCTGAACCGCGTTTCGGCCGCCGGCGTCGCCGCCGTCAGCCTGGCCGCCGACCAGCAGCGCAAGCCGTTCTTCTGCTCGGGTTGCCCGCACAACATTTCGACCAAGCTGCCCGAGGGCTCGCGGGCCCTGGCCGGGATCGGCTGCCACTACATGGCCGGCTTCAACGATCCCTCGACCGACCTCAACACCCACATGGGCGGCGAGGGCCTGACCTGGGTGGGCGCCGCGCCGTTCACCACCGAGAAGCACGTCTTCCAGAACCTGGGCGACGGCACCTACAATCACTCGGGCTCCCTGGCCATCCGGGCCGCGATCGCCGCCAAGGCCAACATCACCTACAAGCTGCTGTTCAACGATGCGGTGGCCATGACCGGAGGGCAGCAGGCCGAAAGCGGCTTCACCCCTGCTCAGATCACTCGGCAGCTCGCCAGTGAAGGCGTCACCAGGACGGTGATCGTGGTCGATGAGCTGAAGCGCTACGAAGGGGTCAAGGATCTAGCCCCCGGCGTGGAGGTCTTCCCGCGCTCCGAGTTGATGAGCGTGCAGAAGATGCTGCGCGACACGGTGGGCACCACGGTGCTGCTCTATGACCAGACCTGCGCCACCGAGAAGCGCCGTCGCCGCAAGCGCGGGACCATGGCCAAGGCGACCCAGCGGGTGTTCATCAATCCCCTGGTCTGCGAGGGCTGCGGCGACTGCTCGATCAAGTCCAACTGCGTGTCGGTGGAGCCGCTGAACACCGAGTTCGGCCGCAAGCGCAAGATCAACCAGTCGTCCTGTAACCAGGACTACAGCTGCGTCGACGGCTTCTGCCCGTCGTTCATCACCCTGGAGGGCGCCGAGAGCACCAAGGCCAAGAAGGCCCCGGCCCTGACGGCCGATTCCACGCCGTTACCGGTATTCAGCGACTTCCACGGCGTGCGGCGGATCATCTTCACTGGCGTGGGCGGCACGGGCGTCACCACCGTGGCCTCGATTCTGGCCATGGCCGCCCATGTCGACGGTCGAGCGGGCAGCGTCGTGGACATGACCGGCCTGGCCCAGAAGGGCGGCTCGGTGTTCAGCCACGTCAAGATCGGCGAGACCGAGGACACCGTGGTCGGCGGCCGCGTGCCCGCCGCCAGCGCCGACGTGCTGATCGCCTGCGACATGCTGGTGGCGGCCTCGCCGGAGGGCCTGTCGCTATACGCCAAGGACCGCACCCGCGCGTTCGGCAACAGCGATTTTGCGCCCACCGCCGACTTCGTCACCAGCCGCGACGTGCGGTTCGACTCAAGCGCCATGGCCCGGCGTATCAAGGGCGCGGTCAAGACCTTCGACTCCTGTCCGGCCCAGCACCTGGCCGAGACCCAGTTCGGCGACGCCATCTTCGCCAACATGATCATGGTCGGTTTCGCCTGGCAGCGCGGGGTGATCCCGCTGTCCAGCCGCGCGGTCTATCGGGCGATCAAGCTGAATGGCGTCGACTACGACGCCAACCTCGCCGCCTTCGAGCTGGGTCGCCGCGTAGCGCATGACCCGGCCGCGATGGGGCCCTCAAGCCAGCAGGGGGGCGACGCCGATGTGCCGACGCCGGAGACGATGTCGCTGGACGAACTGATCGCCAAGCGCACGGCCGACCTCGTGGCCTATCAGAACCAGGCCTATGCCGATCGCTACACCGCCAAGGTCGCCAAGGTCCGCGCCGCCGAGGTCGCCCATGGCGGCGAAGGCGCCGACTCCGTTGGGGGCCTGCCCTTGACCCGCGCGGCGGCGGTCAATCTGTACAAGCTGATGGCGTACAAGGACGAGTACGAGGTCGCCCGTCTGTATACGGACGGTCGCTTCAAGGCCGAATTGGCCAGGACTTTCAAGGGCGGCAAGGCCAAGGTCTGGCTGGCTCCGCCGATCATCGGCGCCAAGGACAAGGACGGCCGGCCGCGCAAGATGGCTTTCGGCGGGTGGATGCTCGACTACGCCTTCCCCATCATGGCCAAGATGAAGGGCCTGCGTGGCGGGCCGCTCGACCTGTTCGGCGGGACCGAGGAGCGCAGGATGGAGCGCGGCCTGATCGCCGACTACGAACTCACCCTCGACCGCCTGACCGGCGGGCTCACGCCCGAACGCCTGCCGATCGCGGCCCGCATCGCGGCGGTCCCGCAGAACATCCGCGGCTACGGCCACGTCAAGGACGCCTCGGTGGTCAAGGCCAAGGCGGATGCCTTGGCGCTGTGGAGCCAGTGGGAGGGGTAGGGAACAAAGCGTCTGGGCCGATCGGCGGGATCGTGATGACGTTTTCCACGCAGCGCTTGACGCGCTGATGACTAGCGCGTCTCAGGCTCCGTGATAGGCTGGGCCCATGAACAAGCCGGTCCATCCCGCCCCGGTCGCCGTGACCCTGACGCCGGACGACGCCTTCGATCTGCAGGCGCGTGTCGAGCGTGGCGAGTTCACGTCGCTCGACGAAGCGGTCAGCGCGGAACTGGCCGAACTCAGCTATCGGCGCGCCGCCGAGGTCATGGGCGGCTCCGAAAAGCTTGAGCGCTTCCTCGACGCGCTTGAGGCCGAGGATGATCCCTCGACCGACGTCGACGCGGAAGGTTTCTTCGCCGAGCTTCGCGCGGGTCTGAAAGAGCGCCTGGATGCGTCGCGCGGGTGAGGCGGCGGCTGGCGATCACGGCGGGCGCGCGACGCGATCTGCTGTCCGTTCGGGCCTATGTTGCCGAAGGCAGTCCTGGCCGCGCCGAGCCGAGCGCTATCTCGATGAATTGCTGGATCGTTGCGAGCGCGTCGTCGATTTTCCGTTCGCGGCCCCGGCCAATCTGCGCAACCGCAAGGACTGGCGAGCCATTCCATACGGACCGTTCATCATCTTCTATTCGGTCTCGGATCGCCTCGTGCGCATTCGCGCCGTGAAGCACGCGGCGTCCCTCAAATGATCCAAGACTTCGATTTCGACGCCGTCGTGGTGGGGGCTGGCGCGGTGGGCCTGGCTTGCGGCTACGCCCTGAGCCAGCGCGGGCTGGCCGTGGCCGTGCTGGAGGCCGAGGGCCACATCGGCCAAGGTGTGTCGTCGCGCAATTCCGAGGTGATCCACGGCGGGCTCTACTATCCGACCGGTTCGCTGAAGGCGCGGCTGTGCGTCGAGGGGCGGCGGCTGCTCTACGCTTTCCTCGACAAGCATCACCTCGACTACAAGAAGTGCGGCAAGCTGGTGGTGGCGACCCAGGAGTCCGAACTCGAGCAACTCGCGACGATCTACGACCAGGCCCTGGCCAATGATGTGGAGGGCATGGAGCGCTTGACCGGCGCCCAGGCCCGCGCCCTGGAGCCTGGTCTCAACGCTCACGCCGCCCTGCTGTCGCCCGAGAGCGGCGTCTTCGCCAGCCACGACTACATGCTGGCCTTGCAGGGCGAGGTCGAGGCGGCCGGCGGGGCGGTGGTGATCAATACGCCGTTCGAGGGCGCGACCCCCCTGGCCGGCGGCGGCTTCACTGTGCGGATCGGCGGACCCGAGGCGGCGACCCTGACCTGTCGCCTGCTGGTCACGGCCCCCGGCCTGTCGGCCCAGGCGGTGGCGGCAAACATCGAAGGCTTTCCCAAGGACCAGATCCCGGAGGCCCATTTCGGCAAGGGCGTCTATTTCCGGCTGGCGGCCAAGGCGCCGTTCCAGCGGCTGATCTATCCGCCGCCGATCCATGGGGCCCTTGGCACCCACTATCGCAACGATCTGGGCGGTCAGGCGGTGTTCGGACCCGACCTGGAATATGTGCCGGCTCCCGACTATTCGGTCGATCCCGCCAAGGCCGCGGTGTTCGCCGCCTATATCCGCAAGTTCTGGCCCGACGTGCCGGAAGACCTGCTGACCGCCGACTATGCCGGGGTCCGGCCAAAGCTGCATGGCCCCAACGATCCGCAGCCCGATTTCCAGCTGCGCGGCGCCGACACCCACGGCCTGGTGGGGCTGATGGCGCTGTTTGGCATCGAGAGCCCTGGCCTGACCAGTTCGTTGGCCATCGGCGAAGAGGTCGCCCTACGGCTGGCCGTGTAAGGCCGCTTTGCGACCAAGTTCCACTTCATGCGTTGGCGTCTTGGCTTTTCAGGAGGGCGATATGCTTGACGACTTTATCGATAGACTGATCTCGCGATTAATGACGGGGGTTGGTCTGATCATGGCGGCCGCGATCGCCGCAGTGGCGACGGCGATGGCGGTGTTCGCCTTTCTCAGTCAGTGGGTCGGGGCCGCATGGGCCTATACCATCGTCGCCGCGACAGCCGCCCTGGCGGTGACGGTGTGGGCGTTGGCGCAGAAGAGCCACATCGCCCGCACCCGCCAGCCGCCGCTGGACGAGCGCGTGGTGGCGATGATCCAGGCCCATCCCACCGCCTCGTTCATGGCCGGCATGGCCGCCGCCACCTTGCTGAAGGGCAAGCCGTCACTGGCGGCGAGCCTCTGGGACGCACGCAAGGGCAAGCCGAAATAGCAGGCTCACTCTGTGGAGGAGGCGGTCGCGAGTCGATCGGCGGAGTGAGCTCGAGGGTCAGGCGCGCGAGTTAGCCCTTGAGCCCGCCGACCAGCAGGCTCCGCCTTCCAGGCGGGGAGACCCAGGGCTCCAGGCGTTGACTTGCGGCGCGCCCCCGACGAAGGTCCGGCCTCGCCAGAGACGGAGCCCGCCTTGACCGCCATCCTGCACGCCATGTTGGGCAAGGGATTGGGTGGCCTGGAGCAGGTGTTTCTCGACTACCAGCCCATCCTCGAAGCCTATGCGGCGACCGACGGCGGCGTCGCCACGGGTGTGGTGCGGGCCGGGGGCAGGGTCGCGGCCCAAGAGCATGGCCGCGTTCCGGCCCTGGCGACGATGCCGGCCCATACCGACTGGGACCCCATCACCCTGGGCGCGGCTCGCAAGCTGGTGAAAGCCGCGGCGCCGGACCTGATCCTTAGCCATGGCCAGCGTCCAGCCCGCCTGATGGCCAAGGTCGCGCCGGCGAAGGCCGTGCTGGCCGTCTGCGTGCACAAGCCGGCCTTCGATATCGACACCACCCGGACGCATTATCTCTGCGTCGGCCAGCATTTGGCGCGGCTCGCCATCGAACGCGGCGCGCCCGCTCACCGCGTCCATTTCGTGCCCAACGCCGTCCGGCCCCCGACGCTTCTGGCGGCGCCTTTCTCAGGGATGGACCGCCCGCCGCTTATCGTCGCCGCCGGCCGTCTGCATCCCAAGAAGGGCTTCGACATTCTGATCGCCGCCCTGGCCCTGTTGCGCGACGAAGGCGTGGCCTTCGAGGCGCAGATCGCCGGCGAGGGGGATGAACGCGGCAAGCTGGAAGGGCTAATCGCCCAGCACGGTCTGGCCGAGCGCGTGCGCCTGGTCGGCTGGCGTGACGACGTCTCGGCCTTTCTCGCCACCGGCGACGTCTTTGCTTTCCCGTCGCACCAGGAAGGCTTCCCGCTGGTGCTGCTGGAGGCCATGGCCGTCGGCCTGCCGGTCGCGGCCAGCGCCATTC
Organism: Caulobacter sp.; assembly: GCA_014378155.1. GTDB lineage: Bacteria > Pseudomonadota > Alphaproteobacteria > Caulobacterales > Caulobacteraceae > Caulobacter. The sequence goes on from JACMOF010000398.1 coordinate 8,429, forward strand.
CGGGTCCGGTCGAGATGATCGCCGAAGCCGTCGATGGCCGGCTGGTCCCCCCGGGCGACGCCGCCGCCCTGGCCACCAGCCTGGCGGGGTTGATCGCCGCGCCGTCCAAGGCCGTGGCCCTGGGCGTCGCGGCGCGCGCCAAGGTGCTGGCTGACTATGGTCCGGAAAGCCTTGAGCGGCGACTTGGCGCGGTGCTCGATCTGATGCTCGGACGGGCTTGAAGCCGCCCCCGCTTTGCGCATATAAGCCCGCCTCCGCTTCGCGCGGGCTGGGTAGCTCAGATGGTTAGAGCGGTGGATTCATAACCCACAGGTCGGCGGTTCAATCCCGCCCCCAGCCACCAAGCGGTGTTTCCCAACGCCCGTCGCGATTTCGCCAACCGCCTTACCCCGCCTTGAACGGGCGGCGTTGACCGCAGTTGCGACAGCTTGCGCCCGTCAATTCCGCCTGCGCCCAGAAGGCGAAAAAGGATTGCGACGCTCACGCAGTGGACGATTTTCTCGCCTCTGTACGACCGATTAGCGCAGGTTCATGTCGGTAATTTGATCGTCCAAGCCTGGCCGCAAAAGGATTTCGCGGCCTTTTCCAGAACGCCATGTCGGATGTCGGGCGCGCGGCTCGTCCTGGTTGCGAGAGGCGGTCTGTTCCATGCTCTACGCGATCCTTTGCTACGACGCCGAAGACATGGTCGGATCGTGGACCCAGGCGGAGGACGACGCGGTGATGGCGCGGCTGGCGGAGGTTGAACAGGCGTTGGTCCGCAAGGGCTGGCTTGGCCCCGTCGCCCGGCTGCTACCGACCACCAGCGCCGTCACCCTGCGCAAGAGCCGCGAGAACCTGGTGATCGACGGGCCGTTCGCCGAGACCAAGGAACAGCTGCTGGGCTTCTATGTGATCGAGTGCGAAGGGCTGGAGGCGGCGATCGATGTGGCGCGGCGACTGGCCACGGCCAATGCCAGCGGCGGGGCCTTTGAAGTGCGGCCGATCGGCCTTTTTCGGCCTGTCGCGGTCCAGGTCGGGCTGAGCCGCGCGATGAAGGCGGCTCTCGGATGAGCGACATGGCGAGCATGGGCGGCTGCAGTCTCGACGGGGCATGGATCGACGCCGCCCTGACCGCGGCCCGGCCCCAGGCCGTGGCGGCGCTGCTGCGGTATTTTCGCGACCTGGACACGGCGGAGGAAGCCTTCCAGGACGCCTGCCTGCGCGCCCTGAAGGCTTGGCCAGGGAATGGGCCACCGCGCGACCCGACCGCCTGGCTGATCCTGGTGGGCCGAAACGCCGCGTTGGATGGGGTGCGCAAGCGCAGCAAGTCGGCGCCTCTGCCGGCCGAAGCGCTGATCTCCGACCTCGAAGACGCCGAGACCTCGTTGGTCGAGCGGCTGGACGGCGACCACTATCGCGACGACGTGCTGCGGCTGCTGTTCATCTGCTGCCACCCAGACCTGACCGCCACCCAGCAGGTGGCGGTCGCCTTGCGCATTGTCTCGGGCCTGAATGTTCGCCAGATCGCCCGCGCTTTTCTGGTCGGAGAATCGGCGATGGAGCAGCGTATCACCCGCGCCAAGGCCAGGATCGGCGCGGCGGGCGTACCGTTCGGCGCGCCGGACGCGGCGGAGCGAGTGACAAGGCTGAACGCCGTGGCGGCGATGATCTATCTGATCTTCAACGAGGGTTACTCGGCCAGCGGCGAGGCGGCCGCGACCAAGGGCTCGCTGTGCGACGAGGCCATTCGCCTGGCGAGACTGCTGCTGCGCCTGTTTCAGGGCGAGCCGGAGGTCATGGGCCTGACCGCCTTGCTGCTGCTGCAGCACGCTCGTGCGGCGGCCCGTTTCGACACCGAGGGGGCGGTCGTGTTGCTGGAGGACCAGGATCGAAGCCTGTGGAACCGCCGGATGATCGACGAGGGGCTGGCCTTGATCGACAAGGCCGTCCGCCACCGCCGGCCAGGCCCTTATCTGGTTCAGGCCGCGATCGCCGCCGAGCACGATCGCGCGCCGCGCCCCGAAGCGACCAATTGGGCGCGGATCGACCTGCTGTATGGCGACCTGGAGCAACTGGCGCCGTCGCCGGTGGTCACCTTGAATCGCGCCGTGGCCGTGGCGAAGGTCGCGGGGCCAGGGGCGGCCCTGGCGATGATCGAGCCCTTGGCCGCCAAGCTGTCGGGCTATTTCTACTTCTTCGGGTTGAGGGGCGGGCTGCTTTTCCAGCTGGGCCGGCGCGAAGAGGCCCGCGCGGCGTTCGACCAGGCGATCGCCCTGGCCAACACCCCCGCCGAGGCCACCCATATCCGGCTTCATCTCGACCGATTGGAGCGCGACGGCGCGGCCAGCTAGGCAAGCTCCGGAAAAATCCTCCGGTGATGTCGGGTCCGCATGGCCCGGTTCGTCCTCAGATCAGGCCTCGATCCAAGGAGAAACGACCATGAGCGACCCGCAACTCGAAAAGCTCGCCGCCAGCCCGCCCGTCGTCGGCGGCGTGGTTCCCTGTCTGCAGTCCAGCGACGCCAGCGCGAAGGCGGATTTCTACGTCAAGGCGTTCGCGGCCGAGGATCTGTTCCGCTTCGAGCCCGACGAGCAGGGGCGGACCATGCACATCCACCTGCGCATAAATGGCAATTCGGTGATGCTCAGCGACGCCTATCCCGATCACGGCTATGCGCTCGAAACCCCCGGCGCCTTCACCCTGCATCTACAGGTCGACGACGTGGACGCTTGGTTCGAGCGCGCGATCAAGGCGGGCGCCGAGACCCTGATGGCGCCGCAGCTGATGTTCTGGGGCGACCGCTATGGCCAGTTGAAGGACCCTTATGGCGTCAAATGGTCGATCGCCACCACGCCCAAGGCGTAGAGCGGCGGGCGGGGCGCGGCTTGCTGCTCCCCGCCGCCTGTCAGCAGTCCAGGAACTTCACGTCCGAGGCCGCGTAGCGCATGTCGCTGGCTGTGAACAGGCTCGACAGGCCCAGCAGGGCGGGACGACCCGGCATGATGAACACCGGCAGGTCGGCCACGTAGTGGCTCATCCGGCCCTTGGCGCGGTAGCGACGGATAAAGGCCTCCTGGTCCAGCAAGTCGCCGATCTCTTCCAGCAGGGGGCTGTTGAGGAACACCCCGCCCCGGGCGGCGAACAGCAGGGCCATGTCGCCGGCGAAACCGCCCAGCAGGCCGCTGAAGATCGAGAGCGCCTCACGCGCGACCGCGTCGCCCGACCGCGCCAGACTGATGACAGCGTTGTCATTTTTAGGCCGGTAAGTGGGGTCTTGGCTCGCCAGGGCGGCGTGGATGTCGCTCAATCCTTCCTTGGACAGCAGCCGTTCGGCGGAGATATCGCCATGACGAACGCGGATGGCCGAGAAGACCGCCGCTTCGCGCGCCTCCAGCGGGCAAAAGTCCATGTGGCCGCCCTCGCTGGGAACGGCTAGCCAGCCGTCGCCTCGCAACGGAGCCAGGGCCGCCACGCCCAGTCCAATATCGGGTCCCAGCACCGCGATGGCGCTGTTGCGGTCCGCCTTTCCGGGGTGGATCACGCCGAGCGAGGCTTCCGCCACCTTTGGGGCCCCCATTGCGCAGGCGGTGAAGTCGTTGACCAGATAGACCCGCGGCGTGCGCAGGACGTTGCGCAGCCAAGCCTGGGAAATGGTCAGGCCGGTGCTGGTCAAGATCACGGAGCCGTCGATCGCGGGCCCGGCCGCGCTGACCGCCGCCCCGATCAGGTCGTCGGTCGCCAGTTCCGCCACCACCGACCGAAGGCCAGCCTCCAGTTCCAGCGCGGTGGAGCACGGCAGGACGCGATGGTCGCCCGGATTGTCGCCCGGCTTGGCCAGGGCGACGATCAGTTCGCGCCCGGTCACGTCCGCCAGCAGCGCCACGCCGTGGGTCATGGAGTCGTCCCCTGTGTTTCCTCGCATGCCGTTCTTCGCCGGCTCGCCCAGACACGTTAGCCGCAGACCGGTTACCGGCCAAATAACGGTCGAGCCTCTGGGTTTCCACAGATTTTAGCGGCGAGTCCGTTCGGGCGGCGTGGTCATCGGGAAATAAACCCTCTGCGCGCACCGCCGATTAACATCGATGCGCGTTGGTAGGTGTATGTCCAAGTTCGGCTCTGGCGGGGCCCAAGACCGGCGCGCTGGTACACGCACGATAATGCAACATGCCGGCAAGGTGCTCTGCGGCGCCTTCGCCTGGGACTGCGTGATCCGCGACGAGTCCGCGAGCGGCCTGCGCATCCAGATGCTGTCGGGGTCCACGCCGCCTGAATCCGTTCAACTGGTCGATCTCGTCAGCGGCTACGCCCACGACGTCAAGGTGATCTGGCAGAAGGACCGCGAGTTCGGTCTGAGGATCGTGCGCAGCCACGACCTGCGCGGCTTGGCGACGGCTTCACTACAGACCGCCAAGCGGATGTGGCAGGCGGCTCAGGGCCGCGTCTCGGCAAGCTGACCCCCGATAGCGATCAGGCCCCGGCGTGTGAACGCCGAGGCCTGAACGAAACATCCGAGATCTTGGCCGGTGTTAGGCGGCCTCTTCCGCGCGGCTGGCTTCTTCGGCCATGGCGCGAACCAAGTCGAGGACCTGGCGACGGACGCGACCGCGACCGATCTTCGGGAACACCTCGGCCAGTTCCAGGCCCTCGGGCGTGGTCAGGAATTCCTGGACGATACGCTCGGCCTTCTGACCGACTTCGTCGATCTCCGACCCGTCCATGGGATCCGCCAGACCGTCGAAGAAGAACGACACGGGCACCTGCAGGGTGCGGGCGATCTCGTACAGCTTCGACGCGCTGACGCGGTTGGCGCCGCGCTCGTATTTCTGGACCTGCTGGAAGGTCAGGCCCAGCGAATCGGCCAACTGCTCCTGGCTGACGCCCAGCAGCCTGCGACGCATGCGGACCCGGCCACCGACGTGCAGGTCCACGGGATTAGGGCGTCGGCCCTCGGTTTCCTCGCTCAAGTTTCGCCTCCAAAGGTTGTTCCCTACAATGACACGTCCGTGGCGTTGATGAAACGGCGAGGTGGCACTGCGGCGTTAGGTCGCTGAAGGCCGCTTTTTGACCTCGTGCTGCGCTAACGTTACGCCTTAAAATACTTCGATAACGGCGAATTCTAGGCCAGATTGTTACGCAACCTTGCGATCGTTTGGCGTTGAGCGCGGCAGGCGCCGATGGCAGCCAAGGCGACACACGGTTCTTGCCCTGACAAGCCTATGGGCGGAACATCGGGCATGAGCACGCGAGACGAACCTGGGCGATATCGCAGCTTCGCCGCCTTCTACCCTTTCTATCTGAGCGAACACATCAACCGCACCAGCCGCCGGCTGCATGTGGTCGGAACGAGCTTGGTGATCGCCGTCCTGGCCTGCGGGTTTCTGGTCGACTGGCGGTTCTTCATCGCCGCCCCGCTGATTGGCTACGGCTTCGCCTGGGTGGGGCATTTGGTGTTCGAGAAGAACCGGCCGGCGACGTTCAAATATCCGCTCTACAGCCTGGCCGGCGACTTTCGGCTGTGGTTCGAGGTTGTGACGGGCAAGCGACCCTTCTGATCGCCTTCGCTCCTGCGATATTGCGTCGCAGCAAAACCCGGTTCATGATCGGCGGTAATCAAGAACGATAAACGGGAAGCGCAGGATGACGACCAAGCCGTTCCAGCACGCGCCGGACGCGCCCTGGATCTTCCGCACCTATGCGGGGCACTCCACGGCCGAGAAGTCGAACGCGCTCTACCGCGCCAACCTCTCCAAGGGTCAGACGGGCCTGTCGGTGGCCTTCGACCTGCCCACCCAGACCGGCTATGACGCCGACCATATCCTGGCGCGCGGCGAGGTCGGCAAGGTTGGCGTGCCGATCAGCCACCTGGGCGACATGCGCCAGCTGTTCGACCAGATCCCGCTGGAGCAGTCCAACACCTCGATGACCATCAACGCCCCGGCCGCCTGGTTGCTGGCGATGTATGTGGCGCTGGGCGACGAGCAGGGGGCCGACCGTCGCCTGCTTCAGGGCACCACCCAGAACGACCTGATCAAGGAATATCTGAGCCGCGGCACCTACATCTTTCCGCCCGGCCCCAGCCTGCGGCTGATCGGCGACATGATCGCCTGGTGCTATATCGAGGTGCCCAAGTGGAACCCGATGAACGTCTGCAGCTACCACCTGCAGGAGGCCGGCGCGACGCCGGAGCAGGAACTGGCCTTCGCCCTGGCCACGGCGATCAGCGTGCTCGACACCGTCAAGGCCGGCGGTCAGGTGCCCGAGGAAGACTTCGAGATCGTCGCCTCGCGGATCAGCTTCTTCGTCAATGCCGGCGTGCGGTTCGTCACCGAGCTTTGCAAGATGCGCAGCTTCACCCGGCTATGGGACCAGATCCTGCTGGAGCGCTATGGCGTGCAGGACAAGAAGGCCCGGCGCTTTCGCTATGGCGTGCAGGTCAATTCTCTTGGACTGACCGAGCAGCAGCCTGAGAACAATGTCTACCGCATTCTGATCGAGGCCCTGGCCGTCACGCTGAGCAAGGACGCCCGCTGCCGGGCCCTGCAGCTGCCGGCCTGGAATGAGGCGCTCGGCCTGCCGCGGCCGTTCGACCAGCAGTGGTCGCTGCGGCTGCAACAGGTGCTGGCCTACGAGACCGACCTGCTGGAATACGAGGACCTGTTCGATGGCTCCCACGTGGTCGAGGCCAAGGTCGCCGAGCTGTCGGCGGGCGCTTTGGCGCAGTTGGCGCTGATCGACGCCATGGGCGGGGCCTCCAACGCCATCGACTACATGAAGGGCGAACTGGTCGGCTCCAACGCCAAGCGGGTGCGCTCCGTCGGGACCGGCGACATGACCGTGGTCGGGGTCAATCGCTGGACCGACACCGAGGCCTCGCCGTTGTCGGCGGGTGAGAGCAGCATCGAGACCGTCGACCCGCGCCTGGAGGCCGGGGTTGTCGAACGCCTCAAGGCTTGGCGCGCGGCCCGCGACCCTGTCGCCGCCGAGGCCGCCCTGGCTGACCTCAAGGCCGCCGCCGCTGATGGCCGAAACATCATGGAACCCTCGATTACCGCCGCCAGAGCCGGCGTCACCACCGGCGAATGGGCCGGGGCTCTCCGCGAGGTGTTCGGCGAGTATCGCGGCCCCACCGGCGTGGCGGTGGTGGTCTCGACCGGCGACGCCGAAGACGTGGAATCGGTGAAGCGCGAGGTCGAGCGAGTCTCCCAGGTGCTGGGTCGCACCCTGACCTATCTGGTCGGCAAGCCCGGCCTGGACGGCCACTCCAACGGCGCCGAACAGATCGCCACCCGGGCCCGGGCCTGTGGGATGGAAGTGATCTATGATGGCATCCGCTCGACCCCCGACGAGATCGTCCGGCGCGCCAAGCAGGGCCGCGCCCACGTGGTCGGGCTGTCGATCCTGTCAGGCTCGCACCTGGACCTGGTGCAAGAGGTCATCCGCGTGATGCGCGCCGAGGGCCTGGGCCACATCCCGGTGGTGGTCGGCGGCATCATCCCCGAAGGCGACGCCCTGGTGCTGAAACAGATGGGCGTGGCGCGGATCTACACCCCGAAAGACTTCAAGATCACCGAGATCATGGGCGATGTGGTGCGGCTGGTGGAGGCCGCGGCGCTGGCGGAGGCCTGAGGGGGCATCCGCGAACTTCGCGGCCATCTGGCTTGGGAGAGTGATCTGGGCGCGTTGCGAACTGGTCGCTGACCCGTCGCGCCCGCCGTCTGGATCGATGGTGATCGTGCGTCCCGAGAGATCAGGCGCGGGGCGCTCTCACCGAGGCGCAGGCCAACCGCCGGCTGCCCGGCGAGGAACTGACCAAGGCCAGCGACAAGGCGGGTCTGACCGTGCTGACCGCGCCGCAGGACGGGGTGATCCAGCAGATGCAGGTCCACACCCTGGGCGGGGTGGTCAAGCCGGCCGACCCGCTGATGGTGCTGGTGCCCAGGGGCGGCGAACTGATCATCGAGGCCCGCGTCCAGAACCGCGACGCCGGCTTCGTGCACGAGGGCCAGGCCGTCGAGGTCAAGCTCGAGGCCTATCCGTTCACCCGCTACGGCATCGTCCACGGGGTGATTGAACACATCGGCCGCGACGCCGTGCAGGACGAAAGGGAAGGTTTGGTCTTTCCCGCTATGGTAAAGCTGTCTCAACCGTGGATTATGGTCGACGGGCAGCGCGTTCGGCTAGCTCCAGGGTTGGCCGCCACAGTTGAGATTAAAACCGGCGAACGTCGGATCATCGATTTCTTGCTATCGCCTATTGCGCGGCGGGTTGCGGAAGGGGGACGGGAGCGGTGACCAATATCTTCGGCGATCCACTAGCGGCCCCGTTCTGGCTCCGGTTTTCGGGGCCCACCTCTCACGCTGACGGACAAAGGATGCCTACGACCCACGATAGGGGTCGGAGCAAGCATCCGGTCAGGCAGGGAGCCGCGGTGGCGAAAGCGAGAGCGGGCGGCATAACTCCCGTTCGATCGCGGAGCGCTTTTCCACCGGTTTGGGGCTTGAGCTGGAGGAGGCAATACTCATGACATTGGCGACTGATGAAGTGGTTTCGCGCGGCCATGCACAAGATTCTGACTTAGACGGCGAGATGAGAATGATGCAACAAAGCACAGCACTGCCATCGTTGAGCGATTTGCTACGGCAAATGGATTCGAATGAATCTCAACCAGATTCATTCAAAGCTATTGACTTCTCTGTCTACTACGATGGCGATTTCCGATGCAGGGGTGAATTCCTAACTCCCGAAGGCAGAGATGCTTTTGAAGATATTGCCGTCGCCTATATCGGCGCATCGCCCGCGCAAGCCGAAATGTTCCTTAGGTATTACGGAAACGAACTTTCGGAGGACGGCGCAACGATTATCAATTCAGGCTCAAAATTATCCCACCTTGACGGTCTATACACGATTGCACACCCCAGCAGCCGTGATGATGATACATATCAATTCTCAATGGTTCTTGAAAACAAGCTTTACCGATTTGTACAGGCCTACTGTCGCGATCACGCGATCAAATCTAAAACAGGTGAACCTGACACTCTCTCCTACAAAAACTGCTTCATCAAGTTTATTGAGCTATGCAAACAAAAACTAATCAACGATAAATTGGGTGAGAACTGACATGCCGAAAACTCAGCTATTTATCGATAACACATTTATAAGCGATTGGTTTAACTATGGGAAACAGGGACACACACTCATTTCGGGAGCCCTTGGAACACGGGGTCGGCGTTGCGCCGGTCTGGCTTGAGAGAGCGTGTTCTTCACCTGACACCAGCCTCCACCCGCGCCCGCGCGGTCATGAACGGGCCGACGGGGGCGAGGGGCGGGGCGAACAGGGCAAGGCCGGTGGGCGGCATGTCGAGATAGATCGCCTCCATG
>JACMOF010000399.1 GCA_014378155.1 Caulobacter sp.
CCGCTCATAGGCCCCGCCGCTGGTAAATCTTCTCCGCACGGACGAACTCGGTGAAGGCGTCGGCGTGGTCGGAGAAGCGCAGGCTCTCCTTCGAGCCCAGGCCCAGGCAGCCCTTGCGGGCGAGGGAGTCGCGGAAAAGCCCCAACGCCCGGCTCTGTAAAGATCGGTCGAAATAGATCAGCACGTTGCGACAAGAGACAAGCTGAACCTCGGCGAAGACCGCGTCGGTGACCAGACTGTGATCGGAGAAGACCACGCGGCTGCGCAAGGTCTTGTCGAACACCGCGCGGCCGTAGGCGGTGGTGTAATAGTCGGAGAGGGACGACTTGCCACCTGACTTCTGATGGTTCTCGGTGAACACCTTGATGAGGTCCAGAGCGTAGACGCCACTGGCGGCGGCCTCGAGCGCGCCCGGGTTGATATCGGTAGCGTAGAAGAGCGTGCGATCCAGAAGTCCCTCTTCGTGAAACAGGATCGCGAACGAATGCAGCTCTTCGCCGCTGCTGCACCCTGCGATCCACACCTTGAGAGACGGATAGGTTCGAAGATGTGGCACGACCTGCTCGCGGATCGCGCGGAAGTAACTGGGATCACGGAACATCTCGCTGACCTGAACGGTCAGGTAGTCGAGCAGGCGCGGGACCATGGCTGAGTCGTGCAGCACGGGATAGCGTAGGGCGCAAAGTTGAAGCGCGAAGCCAAGGCGGTTCTGAGGCCGACGACGTCGGGCGATCACGTCCAGATCCTCCTGGCTGAGCGTGTAGTGCCGAATGAGGTCGGCCTCACCCGTCGGCAAGGCGAGCAAGCGGTCAAACTGGGCATCGGTGATGACATGGCGGCGCGGCATGGCAGGAGTCCCAATCTAGGTGCGTTGAGGTTTTGGCCCCAGAACCGTAACTCGCGCGCCGCCCAGGGGCGGACAAAAGGTCCCAGACAAACGCGCTACCGCTACGCCTAGGTTTCGACGGACGACCAGAACCTCGACCGCCAGCGCGCAGCGCTGGACGACGCCGGCTGCGCCGAAGTCATCGAGGAGATCGAAAGCGGGGTGAAGGCGCGAAACCAGGTGGTCACCCTACTGGCGCGTTTGACCGCCGGCGACGAACTGATTGTGAAGAGCCTGGATAGGCTCGGTCGCCGCGCCGGCGAATTGGTCGTCCTTCTCGACAAGCAACACAAGCGAGGCACCCTCGTCCGGATTATGGATATGCCGTGGTTGGACTATTCTGCGCCGTTCGGTCTGTATTGATCTGGAAACCGATCTGGCTTACATTCCATCTATGGAATATGTTGACCTATGAGCTGGGACGTCGAGAACACCGATGAGTTCGGAAGCTGGTTCGTCGATTTGAGCGAAACCGATCAAGACGCGATCGACTTCACGGTCGACCTGCTGATCGCGCAAGGGCCGAACCTACGCTTTCCGCACTCGTCGGGGATCGCCAATTCGCGGCACTCGCACATGCGCGAGCTGCGGATTCAGAACGAAGGAAGGCCACTGCGGGTCTTCTACGCCTTCGATCCGCGTCGGTCAGCGATCCTGCTTATCGGAGGCGATAAAACGGGTGACGATCGCTTTTATGAGCGGCAGATCCCGGTCGCGCACGAGCTTTACGATGTGCATCTAAAAGAATTGAAGCAGGAAGGATTGTTGAAATGAGCGGACATCGCCCGTTCTCCGACCTCAAGAAGGGTTGGAGCCCCGAACGTCTCGCCGCGAATGCAACGCGGAAGACGAAGCTCATGGCCGAAATGGTCAGCTTGGAACAGCTCCGCGAAGGCCTCGGCATCAGCCAGGAGGAGTTGGCAAACGTCATGAAGGTGCAACAGCCGGCCATCTCGAAGCTGGTCCGTCGTCCCGACATGAAGGTCAGCACATTGCGTGACTTGATCGCGGCAATGGGCGGCGAGTTGCACATCACAGCGACCTTTCCCGACCATTCGGTCGAGATTTGCAATTTCACCGGCTCGCCGGCCTGAAGCCAGCCTCTATCCACGGCGATCGCCGCGCCCGACCTAACGATGTTGGAGGGTGCCGGCGGTTCCATACCAGCGACATTCAGGGCGCGCGAAACAACTTGATCGATAGCGCTGCTGACCAGCGTTCTTCCTTTGTCCGCTTAGCGCGGTTTTCTGCCCGTTCTATGGCGTAACCCCTTATAGGCGAGGATCGCCAGGGCGACCCCGGCCAGGAAGCCGCTCGCCGTAACGCCGGTCGTGGCTGCCGCGGGCGCAGTAGTGGCCTCGTGCGAGTTCAAGCCGCTCGCCCAAAGCGCGGCGATAGCGAAGATCGCAATCCCGCCGATCTTCAGGACCGCCGCAACCTTCGAGACACCGCCGATGACGCGATTGCCGGCGATGTTGATCAGGAAGGCCGCGACGATCAGGCCGACCGCCAGGGCCGGGACCAGCAGCCGGTTGGCGCCGACATTGAACAGCTGCAGCGTGTAGGTCCCGAACGTGCGGGCCACCAGGCTTTCGCTGATGATCATTGAAAACGCCATCAGCAGGGAACAGCCGTCGGTGATGGTCGATCGCCCATAGGCCTTGCTCAACACCATGGCGATCCCCCCGGCTGAGGGATAGGCGTTCGACATCTTGATGTAGGTGTAGGCGGCGAAACCGCTGATGACCGCGGCCACCACGAAGGCCAACAGAAATAGCGCTCCCGCGAGTTCAGCGACCTGACCCGTCAGGGCGAAAATCCCCGCGCCAATCATCACACCGGCGCCCATGGCCACCGCGCCCGCCAGGGTCAGGCTGTTCTTCCGATATTGCTGATGGTCGTCGATAACGGTCGCTCCCTGTCGGCGGCGCTTAAGCAAAAGTGCCTGTTGTCTTCGTCCGCGTGCGTGGCGCTGGGCCTCACACCACGAAGACCGGTGCGAATCCGCCGCCCGGCGTTCGGAAATTGGTTGTCTGACCCTGGTAGATCCGCGCGGCGGCCAGAAGTGCTGTTCCCGCGTAGGTGTAGAGGCGCACGTCGAGCTTCATCGACTGGATCTCACCATCGACGGCGATACTGCGCGTGCTTGGCTGGGCCAGTTCCTGGGCGATATAGCCGCCCTTGCGGATCAGCTCCCAAACCCCGCGCGTGGTCTTGTCGCCGCGATAGACCGCCTTTCCCCCATGGCCGCCGTCGGGCTTGAAGAAATAGCGCTTCCGGTCCGCCCACAGCCGGTCCGCCGTTTCGGGGGTCACCGGGACCGTCCTGGGAATAGAGCTCAGGCTTCGCCGCTGCGCCGGCGTCAAACCCCAGTCCCCTACCGCACCCGGATCAGAGAGAAGCACGAGGTTTCGCTTGTCGGCATAGAGGGCGTGGTTGTGCGGGTTCGGGGTGAGCACGACCGCCCCGGCTTGATAGGCAGCCTGGAGGGGTTCATGGCCCGGAGCGGCCAGCGAGAAATCGACCAGACGGTTGTAAACCAGGTCCACAATCTCGCCGCCTCGCCGCAGCTTTCCATCAACGAAGCTCAGTTCGGCGGGATCGGCGATCCAGGCCTGGACGCCGTGTCGTTCGAAGAGCCCCTGGGCGAGCCGGAACTCCGGCAAGAGATACTGCTCCTGCGGGCGGTCATCGACGATGGCGATCGTGCGCGGCTGGCCGGTGCGGCCTTGCCGTCGCCACTCAGCCAGAAACATCCCCCAAACGGCGTCCTCGAAATCACCATCGACAGGAGCGCTCACCGCCTCTTGCGCTTCGCGGCAACAGGCCCTTTGAGCCTCGGCCAGCACGGCGTTCAGGAAAGCGCCGCCCGCGTTGGTGTTCACTTCGATAAGCCTTGGCCCGTCATCGCCAAGATGGAAATCATAGCCCATGAAGACACCGAGAGGTCCGAAGTCGGCGTTTGCGATGGGCGGCGCCCAGGCCAGGACCGCACGTTGGTATTGCGGATTGGCGGCGGCGGCCTCGATCGCCAGCACCACATCCAGCATCGCGTCCAGATCGGACTTGGCCAGAAAAACCGGCGAGCGTGCGAACAGGCTCGTCCGGTCGGTGAGCAACTTGGACAAATCCGGCATTGCCGAGGTGCGGATCGCGGCGTCCAGCTTCTCCTGATCAAGGGTGATGCAGAAACATCGGCTGTTGAGAACGGCGTCTCGGCCCTTCAGATCATCGGTCATTTGTGTGACGCCCATCAGCAGGGCGATTGCCTTCCCGCTCTCTCATGGCAGGTCCGCCGTCGATGTTGCCGTCACCAAGCGCGCAGGGCGCCGGCAGGTCTGTTCTTGATCGGAAGGCCCCTGCCCGTTCGACAAGGTCGCTCATGTGGGAGGCGGCCCGGATCGTGAGCGGATGATGGGTGAAGCCAGGCCTCGGCGAAATGTAAGCCGTGACCTCTCGCGCAAGTTCAAGTTGGCGCTCGGAAGCGTCAGCCAACAGCGCGATCAGAAGATTCTCCATCGCGATCAGGCGGACACGAAGCAGGACGATTTCGGAGTTTGTCACCTCAGGCGCCGGCTCGGGGAACCCCTCGCCCCCGGTCGAGCACTCTTGTGGGCCTTGGAGGCTCGCGCCCCCTTCATTGTCCCACCGAGATAGCGCTTTCTGGCGTAGCTGCGCAGGGTCGGAGAAATCCATTTCGGGCTCTATCATTCCCGCGCCTTTTCAATTCGGGGGATCCTGTTCGTGCGGATCATTCGATCGGCTGCAGGGTGTTTGATCCCTGTGCTTTCGTCGGTCTGCGGCGGCTGCGGCGGCGCATGGCGGTCGCGATAAGACGGCAAATCCGACGCGCTGGCGGGTGTGGGCTTGGCTTCGAGGCGAGCGATCATTCGATCCATCTCGGCGATTTCTCGAATTTGCGCGTCGATGATCCCGTCTGCCCGTTTACAGACTTCGGGGTCTCTGATGTGCGCGCGCTCGCTGGTCATGATCGCGATGGAATGGTGATGGATCATCGCCTTATGTACGCCACGTCACCGATCGTCTCCTGGCTCCTCACGAAAGCGAGACCGCGAAGACCACGACGCTCCCGGCCAGGATGGCCATGTTGGCGCGCTTGTTTTCGTACATCTTGAGCATGAACAGCATCATTACGATGGCCATCACTGCGCCCATCAGTACGGCCATGTAGAGGCGTGTCTCGCTGAAGCGTACGTGCTGCAGCACGTAGGTATTGAGATACATCAGCCCAAACATGATGATCGTCGACGTGGCGATCATCGCGGCGAAGCGACGGTATTTCACGATATTCTCCGATTGGCTGAGCTGGAAGACCACACCCAAGCTCAACGCCTCAGTTCGAATTGTGATGCGAAACTTCACCCCGTCTGGTCTTTTGGCGGCTCGTTGCCGAGGGCGTCCTCTTGAGGGGCCAGAGCCCAGCGGCGCGTATCTTCAGTAGAGACAACGTCCAGGCTTAAGGAAACCGCATGCGCCACCACCACTTCATCGCCGCCGGGATCGCCGCGAGCGCAGCTCTGCTGCTCGGTGGCGCCGCCTCGGCCCACGCCCATCTGGTCAAGTCCACACCCGCGGCCAACGCCACCGTGGCGGCGCCCAAGGCCATCAGCCTGACCTTCAACGAAAAGCTGACCCCGGCCTTCTCGAAGTTTGAGCTGGTCATGCCGACGATGAGCAACATGGCCGTAGCGGTGAAGACCAGCGTCTCCAAGGACGGCCTCACCATCACCGGCACGCCGAGCGCCCTGCTCTCGCCCGGCGCATACAAGATCAACTGGCACGCCGCCTCCGACGACGGGCACAAGATGGACGGCGTCGTCGATTTCACGGTGAAATAGACCGTGCTCGAGCCTGCGGTCATCGTCCTCAGGCTGGGGCAATATTTGGGAGCGATGGTCCTGTTCGGATCATCGATCTTCGCCCTCTACGCCTTGCCCCGCACAGGGTCCGTCGCGACCGGAGCTTTGCGCTGGCTGCGCCCGCTTCTGGCCTGGAGCGCTGCTGGTCTGCTGATCGCATGCCTCCTGGGCTTGCTGGCTCAGACCTCGGTGCTGGCCGGCTCGCTCAGCGAGGGCCTTAAGCTGTCCTCGCTGTCGGCGGTCGTCACGACCATGGGCTTCGGCCGGTCTGCGGTGGTTCGCGCCGTCGGCGCAGGCCTTGCGCTCCTGCTGCTGGTTCTTCGCCGGCCTGATCGCGCGACCTTGGTGGTCTGCGCATCGTTGGGCGCGGTGGTCTGCGGAAGTTTGGCGTGGATGGGTCATGGCGCATCGACCGAGGGGGCGGGAGGGCCGCTTCACTTGGGGGCCGACATCTTCCACGCGCTGGCCGCCGGCCTATGGATCGGCGCCTTGGCCAGCTTCCTGTTCGTCCTGAAGTGGCGACCAGACGACAACGCCGAACTCGATCGCATCCGCCACAAGGCGCTGCACGGCTTTTCCGGGATTGGCTCAGCCCTCGTCGCCGTGCTGGTGGCGTCTGGCCTGGTCAACAGCTGGTTCCTGGTGAGTCCCACGCGCCTTTCAGGGCTCTGGACAACGCCATATGGCCAGCTCCTGTCGCTCAAGCTGGTGCTATTCATGGGCATGCTCGGGCTCGCCGCCGCCAACCGCTTTCGCCTGACGCCGGCGCTGGGATCGGACCTTGGCACAGATGGCGCGCAGGTCGCCCCTTTGGCTGAATTACGCCGCTCGCTGATCATTGAGAGCAGTCTCGCCTTTGCTGTCCTCGCCCTAGTCGCGTGGTTCGGTATGCTGGCGCCCGTCTCAGCGCAATGATCCCGTCGGCGATCTGCGATTACTCGGCCCAGTGCGCTGTTGATCAAAAGAAGGTCCGGATGCCGACCACGACGCTGGTGGCTTCAACATCCGCACCGCGTGCGCGGGCGTAGTCGGCGGTCTTGCCGGCTTTCCGATCCCAGGACACGCCGATGTAGGGCGCGAACTCGCGGCGGATCTCATAGCGCAGGCGCAGCCCAAGCTCGGCGTTGGAGAGACCCGACCCGGTCCGGGTTTCGGGCGTGCTCTGGGCGGCGAAGTTGAGTTCGGCTCGCGGCTGGAGGATCAGGCGATTGGTGAGGCGAAGGTCGTAGGTGCCTTCGATCCGCGCCAGCACCTCGCCTTTGGTTGACAGGAAAGCGGCCCCCTCCACGTCGAACCAATAGGGCAACAGGCTCTCGAAGCCGACCGTGGCATAGGTGCGCCCATAAGGCTCGACGTCCTGCCGCATCCCCACCTGCAAGTCGGTGTAGGCACCGACGGCGCGCGAATAGAGCGCTTGCACCTCGGCGGTCTCGACGCCTTCTCCCCGCGTCCCCTCGCCCTCGCTCTTCACCACTAGGCGATTGATGTCGCCGCCAAACCAGGCCTGGCCTTCCCAGCGATAGCCATCCGCGCCAGAGCGCGCCTGGTACTCGGCCAGATTGACCATGACCATGGAGAGCGGCATCGCGCCGTGCTCGCGCGCGAGCTGCGCGCGCGCGGCCGCCATGGCTGCCGGCGAGAAGAAGTGGTCGGCGGCGTGGTCCGCAGGCGGCGGGGGTGGCGGAGACTTCGGAATCTCCGGCTGGGCCATCGTCGACATGTCGCGGCCGGGCATGTCCGGCATCTCATCCTGACCGGCCGGTTTGTCCGGCATAACCATGTCGGGCATGGAGCTATGGTCCATGGTCGACATATCGTGACCAGCATGCGGATCAGCCGCCGCCAGCGTTGGAGAGGACTGGGGCGCCGTCGCCGACATGTCATGGCCCGCGTGGGGGTCCACTGCAGGCTTGGGCGCTGCTGCGGCCTTGCCTTTCGCGGGCGCGCTTGCGGCGGGCATGGCCATCCCCGGCATGGCCGAGTGATCCATGGTCTGGGCGGCCGCAGGCGCGGCCAGGGCCAGGGCCAGGGGCAGAAGTCCGATCAGAGCTAGGCGGGTCATGCGGCGCCTCCATCGAGGGGGCGCACGGCGAACACCTGAAACATTCCGGCGTGCATGTGGTAGAGCATGTGGCAGTGGAAGGCCCAGTCGCCGGGCTCGGCGGTGAAGTCCCAGGACGCCTTTCCTCCCGGCATCACCATCACCGTATGTTTTCGCGGGCCGTATCCCGCCGGCCCGTGCGTCAGCTCGAAGAAGTGGCCATGCAGGTGGATGGGGTGGGCCATCATCGTGTCGTTGATCAGCGTGACCCGGACCCGCTCTCCCTTCTCGAAGGTGTAAGGCCTGCTGGTCTCGCCGAACTTCAGACCGTCGAACCCCCACATGAAGCGTTCCATGTTGCCGGTCAGGTGGATGTCGAGCGCGCGGGTCGGGGTGCGTTGATCGGGATTTGCGGTCAGCGCGATCAGGTCCTTGTAGACCAGCACTCTGTGGCCAACACTGGCCAGACCCTGGCCAGGCTCGCCGGTGCGATCGACCGGCATGGGCGCGATGGTCTGCACACCGGGGCCCTTGGTCACGCCTGGCGCGTTCTGCGGGTCGCGCATGGACATCTTCATGCCGGCCATGCCGCCCATGGCGTCTGAGCCTCGCGGCTTGGGCGGCGCCATTCCAGGCTGAGGGGCCATGCCCGGCATTGCGGCCATGTCATGCCCCATGGCGGCGTGGTCCATGCCCGCCATCGCGCCACCGGCACCGCCCATGTCCATGCCCTTCATCGAGCTCATGTCCATGCCCATGTCGCGCCTGGTCGCCAGCGGTCGCTCGCGCAGCGGCGGGACCGGAGCGGTCATGCCCGCGCGCGGCGCCAGGGTTGCTCGACCCATGCCCGAGCGGTCGACCGCCTCGGCCACGAGCGTGAAGGCCTTGTCCTCGGTGGGCTGCACGATGACGTCGTAGGTCTCGGCGTTGCCTATCTGGAACTCGTCCACCTCGACCGGGCGGACGTTCTGGCCGTCGGAGGCCACCACGGTCATCTTAAGGCCGGGAATGCGCACATCGAAGACCATCTGGGCGGCGGTGTTTATGAACCGCAGACGCACCCGCTCGCCGGGGGTGAAGAGCCCGGTCCAGTTCTCGCCAGGCCCGTGGCCATTGACGAGGAACGTCAGCGCCGCGCCGGTCACGTCCGAGATGTCCGTCGGGTCCATCCGCATCTTGGCCCAGTCCATCCGCTCCTTGAGCGTCTGGTCCTTGCCGGCGAGGAGCCCCGCCACGGTCTGCTTCTGGAAGTTGAAGAGCCCCGACTGCTGCTTCATCCGCTTGAAGATCAGGTGCGGGTGCATGAAGCTGTAGTCCGACAGCACGATCACGTGCTCGCGGTCGTAGGTCACACGATCGGGGCCGGGTCGATGATAATCGGGCCGTAGTGGCCCTCGGCCTCCTGCAGGCCCGAGTGGCTGTGATACCAATAGGTCCCCGACTGCTTGATCGGGAACTCGTAGACGAAGGTCTCGCCCGGCTTGATCCCCGGGAAGGTCACCCCTGGAACGCCGTCCATCTGGAACGGCACGAGCAGGCCGTGCCAGTGGACCGAGGTGTCCTCGGCGAGGTCGTTCTTGACCGACAGCCGAACCGTTTGGCCTTCCTTCAGGCGCAGCAGCGGTCCAGGCACCGTGCCGTTTATGGTCACCGCGTGGCCGGCGCGGCCATCGACGTTCAGGCTCGAGTGACCGATGCGCAGGTCGATGTTGGGGCCCGTCAAGGTCGGCAAGGCCGGCGCCATGCCCGGCGTGGCGCTCTGCGCCCACCCTGGCAGCAGGCTGCCCAGGGCCAGTCCGCCGCCCAGGCCCGAAGCGACGCGCAACATCTGCCGCCGATTGAGGTTCTTCATGGAGCCGAGATCCTACGCGCGTGACCAGAGGCGCAAAGGAAACGCGCACTCCTCAGGGATACGCATGGGCGTGGAGCTGACCCTTGGCGAAAACGCGAAATTCGCCGTGCACCCGCCTGCCCTTCCAATACGCGGCTTGCCCCTTGACCTTCCCATGATGGGAAGCCGCATCTGTCCTGGCGAAGCCTAACCAGGGAGAGCGTGATGCTTCGAAAGACCGAAATGGGTCGCAAAGGGAGCTGCTGCGTTCCCCTTCTCTGACCGATGACGCTGCGCCGCGCGGGGCGCTCCATAGCTGCTGCGTAGACTCTAGAGGGAGCACAAGCACCGCCCCCGGGAAGCGACCCATGTCCGACAGCCATCACCCCCACGCGCGTCATGACCATGGAGATCATCCTCCAGGCCTGGGCGACAACGCGACGATCGACCCGGTCTGCGGCATGACGGTCGATCCCAAGGCATCCAAGGGCACCGCTGAACACGCGGGGCAGACTTATTATTTCTGCTCGACGGGCTGCCAGACGAAGTTCATCGCCGACCCTGAGCGCTACTTGAGCCCCAAGCCTGCGGCTGCGGAGCCCCTGGCCGAGGGGGTCATCTATACCTGCCCCATGCACCCGCAAATCCGGCAGACCGGTCCGGGGGCTTGCCCGATCTGCGGCATGGCGCTCGAACCCGAGGTCGTCAGCGCCGACAGCGGCCCCAATCCCGAACTTGCCGACATGACCCGGCGGTTCTGGGTCGGCCTGGCCCTGGCTGTCCCGGTGTTCGTCCTAGAGATGGGCGCCCACCTTCTTGGCCACCGGATGATGATCGCGCCGGCGACCTCCAACTGGATCCAGTTCGCCCTGGCCACTCCCGTCGTGCTGTGGGCCGGCGCGCCCTTCTTCGTGCGGGGCTGGGCCTCGCTGCGCACCCGCAACCTCAACATGTTCACCCTGATCGCCATGGGCATCGGCGTGTCCTGGCTCTACAGCGTCGTCGCCGTGACGGCGCCTGGGGCGTTTCCCGACGCTATCCGGCGCGCCGACGGCTCGGCGCCGGTCTATTTCGAGGCCGCCGCCGTAATCACCGTGCTCGTCCTCCTGGGCCAGGTCTTGGAGCTGGGAGCCCGCGAACGCACCTCGGGTGCGCTTAAGGCGCTACTCAACCTTGCGCCCAAGACGGCGCGCCGCGTCACCGACGCTGGTGAGGACGAGGAGGTCGCGGTCGACGCGATCCAGGTCGGCGACCGGCTTCGAGTGCGGCCCGGCGAGAAGATTCCGGTCGATGGCGAAATCGTCGAGGGCCGAGTCTCGATCGACGAATCCTTGGTGACTGGCGAGTCCATGCCTGTGACCAAGGAGGCGGGCGCCAAGGTGGTGGCCGGCGCCCTCAACAAGACCGGTTCGTTTCTCATGCGCGCCGAGAAGGTCGGCGCAGACACCCTGCTCTCGCAGATCGTCCAGATGGTCGCCCAGGCGCAGCGCAGCCGCGCGCCGATTCAGCGCCTGGCCGACCAGGTGTCCGGCTGGTTTGTGCCGAGCGTCATCGGGGCGGCCCTCGTGGCGGCCCTGGTCTGGGGGATATTCGGCCCCGAGCCGCGCATGGCCTACGCCTTGATCGCGGGGGTCTCGGTGCTGATCATCGCCTGCCCCTGTGCGCTGGGACTGGCCACGCCGATCTCGATCATGGTCGGCGTCGGCCGGGGCGCCCAGGCCGGCGTGCTGATCAAGAACGCCGAGGCCTTGGAGCGCTTTGAGAAGATCGACACTCTCGTTGTCGATAAGACCGGGACCCTGACGGAAGGCCGACCGGCGGTCACCCAGATTCGCGTGCTGCCTGGATTCGCCGAGGACGACGTTCTGCGCCTTGCGGCCAGCCTCGAGCGCGGCAGCGAGCACCCCCTGGCCGATGCCATCCTGCGGGCGGCGCAGGGTCGCGGGCTGACGCTGTCCGAAGCTGCTGAGTTCGACTCGCCAGTCGGAAAGGGCGTCCTGGGCCGCGTGGACGGCAAAGCGATCGTGCTGGGCGGGACGCGCCTGTTGAAGGATCACGCGGTCGATACGACGCCATTGGACGCCGAGGCGGACCGCCTACGGGCTGAGGGCGCCACCACGGTGTTCTTGGTCGTCGACGGGAAGCTGGCCGCCCTCTTGGCCATCGCCGACCCGATCAAGGCGACGACGGCGCAAGCCATTCGCGACCTGCAGGCGCAAGGGGTGCGACTCGTCATGATGACGGGCGACAACCGGATCACCGCCGAAGCGGTCGCCAAACAGCTTGGCCTCGATGATGTCGAGGCCGAAGTGCTGCCCCAGGACAAGGCCGCCGTGGTCGAGCGTCTGCGGCAGGAGGGTCGGGTGGTCGGCATGGCCGGCGACGGGGTCAACGACGCACCGGCCCTGGCGGCCGCCGATGTGGGCATCGCCATGGGGGCGGGCAGCGACGTGGCGATCGAAAGCGCCGGGGTCACCTTGTTGCACGGCGATCTCCAGGGCCTGGTGCGCGCCCGGCGGCTCTCCGCGGCGGTGATGCGCAACATCCGCCAGAACCTGGTCTTCGCCTTCGTCTACAACGTCGCCGGCATCCCCATCGCCGCCGGTGTGCTCTACCCGACCTTCGGCTGGCTCCTCTCGCCCGCAATCGCCGCCGGCGCCATGGCGCTGTCGTCGGTGAGTGTGATCGCCAACGCCCTGCGGCTGCGGGGGACACGCTTGTGATCGGTGATTCTGGATCGTCTCAAGCCGTTGATCAGCGTCAAGGCGCAGACGGGCAGCGAACCGTAGGGTTCGCCAGTGGTCCATCCCCAGTCAGGGGTCTGGCGGCCTCGATGGCCGCCGCCCTGTCACAAACATCGACACGACCTCACCCTCGAATTGGACCCTCGCAATGAAAACGACCATCAAGACGCTGGGCGCCCTGTGCGCGCTTTTCGCGACAACGGCGCTGGCCGCAGAGCCAGATCCCCACGCGGGTCATCATCCCGCGACCACCACTCCGACGCCGGCGGCGGCCCAAGCTGCCCAGATGACGCCAGTCGGACCTGGCGCCACGGGCGGCCCATCAATGATGGGTGGCGGCGCCATGATGGACATGGGGGGCATGCATGGCCTCGGCATGTCGGCAGACCGGATGTCGGCGTTGAAGGCCGACCTCGCCCTCACACCTGTGCAGTTGCCCCTCTGGAACGCCTTTGAGGACGCGGCGATGACCATGCACAAGGGAATGGTGATGTCGCCGATGATGGGGTCGGGGATGAATACGGCGAACGACAAGCCCATGCCGGGAATGGGCATGGCGAAAGATAAGCCCGTGGCGCCTGGGGCGGCGATGCCCAAGGGCATGCCCATGAAACAATCGGGAATGGCAATGGGCATGATGGACCCTTCGGGCTCATTTCCCGAACGGCTTGAACGTCACGAGGAGATGATGGCGAAACACCTCGCCGCTCTTCGCCAAGTGAAAGCAGCCCTGGCCCCGCTGTATGCGGCGCTCACGCCGGCCCAGAGAGCCAAGATCGATGCGCTACCGAAGGGCATGCCGGCGAAGTAGGCCCTTAGACGCCTCCTTGCGAGCACACCGGCCTGACCGGCGGCACAATCCGCCGGTCAGGCTAGGGTCGAGGTCTTGCGGTGGCCTGCCCCCGCGACGGCCCAGCGGCGAGATCGGTTAGGATCGGGCAGTCTGGCCGATCATCCCCGGCGCAGCCGTCGGAGAGGAGGCTCAGTGCGTCCGCCATGGCCCGCATCTCTGCAATCCGCGCCCGCAGGTCGGTGACGTGACAGTCGGCGATCGCCTTGACCTCGCGACTGGGCCGAGAGTGATCGCGCCATAGCGACAGCAGGTTGGTGATCTCTTCCATCGAGAACCCCAGCGAACGGGCTCGCTTGATGAAGCGCAGATCGTTGATGTCGCGCGTGCTGAAGCTGCGGTAGTTGCTGTCCGTGCGGTCCGCCGCCCGGATCAGCCCGATCTGCTCGTAGTAACGGATCATCTTGGCCGATACGCCGGACGCAGCGGCGGCCTGACCGATGTTCATTTGCGCCCTCCAGGCCGTGGTTACGGAAACTCGGACTGGGATAGGGCTTCCTATCATGGGAAGGTCAAGGCTGCTTTAGGGGGCGCGACCTAGCTGGAGCGTATAGGTTTCAGGGGCGTCTTGAAGGATCACGACCATGAGCGAGCGATTGGATGAGCTCGTCGCCCGTTTGGCGGCCAGTCCGATGGACCGGTCGCTGGATGGTCTCGACGGGGAGATTGGCCGCAGCATCGCGGACCGGCGGATCCATGCCGGCACATCGGCGGCTCTAGCGCCGGTGCGGGTCGCCTCGGTCGGACTCGCGCTCGTTTTGGGGGTCGCCGTTGGCGGGGCCGTCGCCACCTCGGCGATCGTCGCACCCCATCACTACGGGACCTTCGCCATCGCCGCCAACCTTGCGCCCTCGACCCTCCTGGAGGGCGGGGAGTGAGCCTGGTTCGCGGCATGGTGCTGACCCTGGTGCTCTCCGTGTTCGTCGGAGCGCTCGGGGCCTGGGGCGGCGCGCAATATGTGCTGCACAAATTGCAGCGCCCGACGCCGCTGCACGAACTCGTCCACGAAAAGCTGGGCCTGAGCGCCGATCAGCACGCGCGTATTGCCGGCATCGAGCGCGATCACGCCGCCAGGCGCCAAATGCTGGAGGCGGAGATGCGGGCGGCCAACGCAGAACTCGCCCAGGCCTTCCAGCAGCACCACGCCTATACGCCCGAGGTGCAGGCGGCCATCGACCGCTTCCACCACGCGATGGGCGGGTTGCAGAAGGAGACCATGGTCCACACCCTGGCCATGCGCGCCGTGCTGACGCCCGAGCAGGCGGCGAAGTTCGACGACACCGTCGTGCAGTCCCTCACGCAAGACGCGAGGTGATCACCGAAGCGACCGAGGCCGCCCTCGCGCGCTCGGCCGCAGAGGGAGACGACAAGGCGTTCGCCGTCCTGGTCGGCCGGCATAAGGAGCCCCTCTAGCGGTTGCTGCGCCGCTATACAGGTGACAGTGACGAAGCCTATGAGGCGGCGCACGAGGCGTTCATCGCCGCCTGGGGCGCGCTGAAGCGCTATGACCCCGGCCGGTCCTTCGGGGCCTGGCTGCGAACCATCGCCATCAACAAGGCCCGCGACCGCGGCCGGCGGATGCTGGTGCGGCGCGTAATCTTCGGATCCCGAAAC
>JACMOF010000400.1 GCA_014378155.1 Caulobacter sp.
AGGGGGTCTGGGCCTCCTGGTAGAGCTCATGCAGGCTGCGCCCGTCCCACAGGCCGCCGTGGATCTTGAACTCGGGGCGGTCGACATCCAGCGTGATGGTGTCTGCGGTGTAGGTCTGCAGCTTGATGGCGTCGCAGCCGGTGTCGGCGGCGGCGTCGACCATGGCCAAGGCGCGGTCGAGGGAGCCGTTGTGGTTGCCGGACAGCTCACAGATCAGATAGGGCGCGTGGTCGGCGCCGATCCTGCGGCCGGCGATCTCGATGAAGGGGGCGGTCATGGGCGCAGGCTCTGTGTACGGGTTTCTGTAGATTAACCGTGAAATCGTGGACGAGGCGTCAATACCGCTTCCGGAACAAAGAGGAATTGTTCAGTGAACCTCTATGTGATCAGGTTGACCGAACCCCTGGGGCGCCCTTTGTCACAAGCGCAAAAGCTCTTCGAGAAGATGAAGCGTAACCCAAAGGGAGACTGGCGCATCGCCGACATCGAGGTGGTCTGCCGTCACTTTGGCCTGATCTGTAAGCCACCGTCGGGCGGAGGGTCGCACTACACTGTATCGCATCCATCGGGCTTTGGAGGCCCATGCGTTCCCGCGCGCCGCCCGATCAAGCCCGTGTACATTCGGGCTTTTGTGGCCTATATTGAGGAGCCCAAGGGGCCCGCGAATGATGTCTAGTAGCGACTACAGGATCGACATTGAGCCGCTCTCCTTGGAAGATGGCGGCGGGTTCTTGGCGGTGGTCCCTGAACTGCCCGGTTGCATGTCTGACGGCGAGACCGAGGCGGAGGCTTTTAGCAACGCGCAAGAAGCCATCATTGATTGGATCGCGCACGCCGCGAGCAAAGGCCAAAAGCCACCCAAGCCGATGAGGCGTTACTACGCGCTAGGCTAGCGGTCGGTCATGTAGGCCAGCGCGGCCGTTATGTCATCGGCTTCCAGATACGGATATTCCGTCAAGATCTCGGCCGCGGTCATGCCCGCCGCCAGCATTTCCAGAACGTCCTGCACGCCTATCCGCATCCCGCGCAGGCAGGGTCGGCCGCCGAGCTTGCCCGGATCGATCGTGATGCGTTCCAACAGCGGGTCCATGCCCGCAATATAGCGCCAAACCCCAGCGACGAAAAGCACGCCCCAAACCGCTCGCCGCGCCATCGCGCGCGGACGGAATCGATACTATATCTGCCGCCATGTCCACGCTCGAACCTCGCCACACCCGCTGCCTGATCATTGGCTCAGGCCCCGCCGGCTATACCGCCGCCATCTATGCCGCTCGCGCGCTGCTGAAGCCCGTGCTGATCGCCGGCATCCAGCCCGGCGGCCAACTGACCATCACGACCGATGTCGAGAACTATCCCGGCTTCGCCGACGTCATCCAGGGCCCGTGGCTGATGGACCAGATGAAGGCCCAGGCCGAGCATGTGGGCACGGAGTTCGTCGCCGACATCGTGCTGAGCGCCGACCTCTCCAAGCGCCCGTTTCACATCACCACCGACAGCGGCCAGGATTGGTACGCCGAGACCGTGATCATCGCCACCGGCGCCCAGGCCAAGTGGCTGGGCCTGCCGAGCGAGGCCGCCTATCAGGGCTTCGGGGTCAGCGCTTGCGCCACCTGCGACGGCTTCTTCTATCGCAACAAGGCGGTCTTGGTGGTCGGCGGCGGCAACACCGCCGTTGAAGAGGCCCTGTTCCTCACCAGCTTCGCGAGCAAGGTCACCCTGGTCCACCGCAAGGACGAACTGCGCGCCGAGATGATCCTGCAGGAGCGCCTGCTGGCCCACCCCAAGATCGAGGTGATCTGGGACAGCGCCATCGACGAGGTGCTTGGCCAGAGCAATCCGCCGGGCGTCACGGGCGTGCGGCTGAGGAACGTCAAGACCGGCCAGACCCAGCAGGTCGACTGCGACGGCGTGTTCATCGCCATCGGCCACGCCCCATCATCGGAACTCTTCAAGGACCAGCTGGAAACCCACGCGGGTGGCTATCTGACCGTCAAGCCGGGCACGACCGCCACCGCCATCGCCGGCGTCTACGCGGCCGGCGACGTCACCGACGACGTCTACCGCCAGGCCGTCACCGCCGCCGGCATGGGCTGCATGGCGGCGCTCGAGGCCGTGCGCTTCCTGGCCGAGGAAGACCACAGGAAGGCTCACCACCCGATCAGCCACCACGAGGCCGAGAAGATCGGGGTTTGGTAGCCAAGGCCGTCGATCCGCGTCATGACCACCAGCCGTTACTCCCCCGTCGGCTTCTCCGACTTTCGCCGAGGGGGAGGACCTTGCGCGTCGCCTCCACGCCGCTAGTCTCGCCTCATGACCCATCGCCGCCTCGACCGCCGCGCGCTGCTGATCGCCGCTGGCCTGCTCGCCGCCTTTCCCGCCGTCGCCCAGGTGACCGCGCCGCCGCCCGCGCCCCTCGCCAAGCCCCCGGTCCGCGTCGCGTTGCAGACCCCCCAGGGCCGGATCGTCATCGAACTGAACGTCGACAAGGCCCCGATCACCAGCGCCAACTTCCTGCGCTACGTGGATCGCAAGCTCTATGACAAGGCGACCTTCTTCCGCGCCTCGCGCGCGCCCGGCGCCGTGGACTACGGCCTGATCCAGGGCGGGCTGCAGAATGTCGGGGCCCTGGCGCCGGTCGCCCATGAGCCCACCACCCTGACCGGCCTCAAGCACCTGGACGGCACGGTGTCGATCGCCCGCAACGCCCCCGGCACCGCCACCTCGGACTTCTTCATCTGTATCGGCGACGCGCCCTATCTCGACGCCAACCCGGCCGCCCCCGGCGACAATGCGGGCTTCGCCGCCTTCGGCCAGGTGGTCGAGGGCATGGACGTGGTCAAGACGATCCTGGCCCTGCCCACCCCGGGCAAGGCGATCAATCCGGTGATGAAGGGCCAGATCCTCGACCCGCCCGTGCCGATCACCGCGGCGCGGCGCGTGGCGGCCCCCGCCGGTCCAGAGGTCAGGACGCCGCGCGATGCTCTAGGATGGCTTGATCGGGAGCGAATTCCTCGTCCTTCGACAGGCTCAGGATGAGGAATTCGAGTTCAACCGCCGCAAAACCAACCCTCATCCTGAGCTTGTCGAAGGACGAGGTCTCTGATCTGCCGCCATCTGCCGCCAGTTGCTGACACCGGCTGTCAGCAGTCCCTCTAGCCGCGGCCGTCCACAGCCCCTACTTTCGTCCCCATGGCTCGCACTCCACCGACCGAACTCGGCGCCGCTCCCGCAGGCGTCGCCGACGCCTCGACCCCGTTCCTCTACGACGCCGCCCTGGAGAGGGAGGCTGACGGCTCCCTGCCCATGCTGTGGCAGCCGCACCGTCCGTCGCGGCCTGAGAAGTCGGAGGGCGGCCGCAAGTTCAAGCTGGTCAGCGACTATGAACCGGCCGGCGACCAGCCGACGGCCATCGCCGAGCTGGTCCAGGGCCTCAACGACCGCGAGAGCGACCAGGTGCTGCTGGGCGTCACCGGCTCGGGCAAGACCTTCACCATGGCCAAGGTCATCGAGGCCACCCAGCGCCCGGCCCTGATCCTGGCCCCCAACAAGACCCTGGCCGCCCAGCTCTACAGCGAGATGAAGAGCTTCTTCCCCGACAACGCGGTCGAATATTTCGTCAGCTATTACGACTACTACCAGCCCGAGGCCTATGTCCCGCGCACCGACACCTACATAGAGAAGGACAGCTCGAACAACGAGCAGAACGACCGCATGCGCCACTCGGCGACCCGGGCGATCCTTGAGCGCGACGACGTCATCGTCGTGGCCAGCGTCAGCTGCATCTACGGCATCGGCTCGGTCGAGACCTATACGGC
>JACMOF010000401.1 GCA_014378155.1 Caulobacter sp.
CCGATAACCAGAACTCTCCAGCCATGATCCACCTCCGTTCCAAAGAGTGAATCACAGCAAGAATGCTTCAATCAATACCTTGATTGGGTTTCGACCCTAGAGCATTTTTCGAGCGAAGTGGTTCCGGTTCGCGTGAAGAAAAATGCGTCAAAACAAAATATTAGAGCTCACGGCCTGACGCAGTCAGGTCGGGAAATGCTCTAGGCGCGCCAGCCGACCTGTCGATAAACCCCCTTACTCATATAGTTGCGATATCTGTTAAATATTGCGGATATTCGCAATGGAGCCTCGTCCGACCCGCAACGGTTTCACCTCGGCCCTGTGCTATCGAGATCCCAATTCCGCGCTCAAATTCCTGGAGGCTGCGTTCGGCTTCGACCTGGCGACGCTGATTGAGGACGCCGAGGGCGACCTCGCCTATTCGGAGATGAAATTCGGCGACAGCCCGTGATGATTGGGACCGAGTGGACCGAGAAGCATCGCAGTCCGGCCTCGATCGACGGCCGCAACACCCAGACCGTCCACATCCACTTGGAGGGCGCCATTCTTGGCGTCCGCTACGCTGCAGGTGCTCATGGGATCTCCGTATGGCTATCAAGATAGCCATATTTTTCTGACGGCAAGATGGCGCTAGCGACCGCTAATTTTCGAGCGGTCTTGCCTCTCACCGCACCGACGTCCAAGGCCGGCTTAGCAGCACCGCGCAGTTGATCAGGCCGACCAGGCTGTAGGTTTGCGGATAGTTGCCCCACAGCTCGCCGTCCGCGAAGCCGATGTCCTCCGAGAGCAGGCCGGCAGTGGTGCGGCGCGCCAGCATCTCCTCGAACAGCGCCCGCGCCTCCTCGATGCGACCGGCCAGGTACAGGGCCTCGACCAGCCAGAAGGTGCAGATGTTGAACGCAGTCTGCGGGGCGCCGAAGTCGTCGGGGATGGCGTAGCGCAGCAGGTAGGAGCCCTTGCGCAGGCCCGCCTCGACGGCCTCGACGGTGGCGACATTGCGCGGGTCATTGGCCTCGAGAAAGCGCAGATCGACCAACTGCAGTAGGCTGGCGTCCAGTTCGTCGCCCTCGAAGGTGGCGGCGAAGCGACCGAGTTCCTCATTCCAGGCGCGTTTGTCGATGGTGGCGCGGACCTGGGCGGCGCGGGCATTCCAGAAGTCGGCCCGGTCGGCCAGGCCGAGCTTGGCGGCGGCGTTGCCCAGCCTGTCGCAGGCCGCCCAGCACATCACCGCCGAATAGGTGTGGACATTGGCCCGGCCGCGGAACTCCCACAGGCTGGCGTCCGGCTGGTCGTGAAGCTGGAAAGCCCGTTCGCCCACCGGCTCCAGGTTCTTGAAGTCCTCGACCGTTCCGGGTCGCAAAAGGCGCTCATCGAAGAAGGCCTGGGTGGAGGACAGGATGATCTGGCCATAGACGTCGTGCTGCTGGTGCTCGAAGGCCTGGTTGCCGATGCGCACCGGCCCCATGCCGCGATAGCCGGGCAGGTCGGGGGCGAAGCGCTCGGTCAGTTGCGGCTCGAAGCCCACGCCGAACAGCGGCTGGATATGGCCGCCGTCGGCGCGGTCGACGATGTTGCGCAGATAGCCCAGATAGTTCTCCAGAATGTCGACCGCGCCCAGGCGGTTCAGGGCCTGAACCACGTAATAGGCGTCGCGCATCCAGCAGTAGCGGTAGTCCCAATTGCGACCACTGTTGGCATGTTCGGGGATCGAGGTGGTCATGGCCGCGACGATCGCGCCGGTCTCCTCGTGGGTGCAGAGCTTCAAGGTGATGGCCGCGCGGATCACCGCGCTCTGGTAGTCGAGCGGCACGGCGAGGCCACGCACCCATTCCAGCCAATATTCTTCGGTCTGTTGCAGCATGCGGGTGCAGGTGGCCCCGATATCGGCGTTGAACCCCTCGTCAGCGCCCAGGAACATGGCGATCGGCTGTTCCAGACGGAAGGTGCGCTCTTCCAGAATGTGCGACACCGGCGCGTCGGTGGTCAGACGCAGGGTCATGTCCGAGCCGAGGTAGCGAATGTGGTTGGAGCCGTTCGTATGCTCGGCGAGCTTGGCGCCCCACTCGGCGGTCGGGCGGGCCCGCAAAGTAATGCGGCAGACGCCACTGATTGGCCGGACCAGACGGATGAACGCGGTAGGGCGGAAGATTCGACCGAATTGGCGATAACGGGGTGCGAAGTCGAGGATCTCCAGGCTGGCGCCGTCGGCGTCGGTGATCACCGTGCGCAGGATCGGGGTGTTGCGCAGATAGGCCTGGTCGATGGTTTGCTTGCCCTCGACCGCGACCTCCCACGTCCCCTGCGCGGCGGGATCTTCAGGCTCCAGACCGCCCAGCAGGCTACTGAACACCGGATCGGAATCGACGCGCGGCATGCAGGTCCAGACGAAGCGGCCGCCGCGGTCGATCAGGGCGTTGACCGCGCAGTTGCCGATCGGGAAAAGGTCAAGGGTTTGGGGCATGGGGGCCTCGTTATGCTGGTTTCTTGTTTCCGTTTTCCCGACGAAAATGGTCGGGACCCAGACTCGTCAGGAGTCTCTCGCGGGCTTTCCCGCACCCGGCTTTTTCCGGAGGATACTGACTTCGGGTCATCGCCGGATGAGCAGTGGTACGGTCGAACCCTTGCCGACATGGGCCGCGACGCGCGGTCCGTTGTGTTCGAAACTGATATCGGTCAGGGCGTCGCCGACGCCAAGGCCGCCGATGGTCAGGTGATCGATGCCGATGGGCAGGCGCGGATCGGTGAGGTGCACCTCATTTTTCCAGCCGTCTACGGTGATCCCCAGGCACGCCTGCAGCATCATGAAGGCCGAGCCAGCCGCCCAAGCCTGGGGCAGGCAGGCCACCGGATAGGCCACGGGCGGCTCGCCCGGCTGGCGTGGGAAACCGCAGAACAGCTCGGGCAGCCGCATTTCATAGTGGGCTGCTGTTTCGAACAGGCCCGAGGTCATCTGCACCACCCCGTCGCGATGGCCGTAGCGCGCCAGGCCCATGGCGCAAATCGCGGTATCGTGCGGCCAGACCGAACCGTTGTGGTAGCTCATCGGGTTAAATCGCGGTTCGCCTTGGGCCAGGGTCCGCACGCCGAAACCGTTGTGGAAGGCCGCCGACAGCAGAGTGTCGGCCACCTTCTTGGCGCGGTCGGGCGAGGGCAGGCCGCAGAACAGCAGGTGGCCGGGGTTGGAGCCCTTGACCCGGCAGGGCTTGCCGTGACCGTCGATGGCCATGGCGTAGAAGCCCTTGTCCTCCATCCAGAACTTGTCCTCGACCTGTTGGCGCAGATGCTCGGCCTTGGCTCGCCAACGTTCGGCGTTCTGCGGATCGCCGCGCCGCTCGGCCAGGTCCGCCATGCCCTTGAAAGCGGCGAAGGCGTAGCCCTGGACCTCGACGACTGCGATCGGGCCGTCGGGAAATTTGCCGTCCTCGTGGAAGACGCTGTCCTCGCTGTCCTTCCAGTTCTGGTTGGACAAACCGGAGTCCAGGCCCCTGGCGTAGTCGATCAGGCCGTCGCCGTCGCTGTCGCCGAAGTGCTCGATCCAGGCGATGGCTGCCGTCAGCGGCGTCCACAAATTCTCGATGAAGGTCAGGTCGCCCGTACGTTCGGCATAGGCGCAGGCCAGGGCCACGAACAGCGGCGTGGTGTCGACCCCGCCGTAATAGCGGCCGAACGGCAACTCGCCGAGCGCGGTCATCTCGCCCTTGCGGGTCTCGTGCATGATCTTGCCCGGTGCGCTGTCGCGGAAGGCGCTGACCTCCAAGGCCTGGTGTTCGGCCAGATAGCCCAGCACGCCCTTGGCCAGGCCCGGCTCGATCCACAGCACCTGCCAGGCGGTGATGATCGCGTCGCGGCCGAACGGCGTCGAGAACCAGGGAATGCCGGCATAGGGATAGGGGCCGGTCGCGAACTCGGTGGTCAACAGGGCCAGATCCGCCCGAGACTTTTCCAGCCAGTCGTTGAAGAGCCGGCCCGAGCTGTGCAGCCGCGCCCCCCGCCGCCGGCGCTTGCGCATATCGACCCGGGCCCGAGCGGCGGCGTCGCGCCAACGCTCGCGGGTCGGCGGGTGGTCCGGCTTCACCCCGACCTCGATATGGAGGTCGAAATGGGTTTCCGGCGTCAGCATGAACATGAAGTCGGCGCGTTGCGGACCCAGGCGGCCCGGCGGATCGGAAAATGAAACCACGCTGGTGCGACGCACCCCGTCCAGCCCATCATAAGCGTAGGTGACGCTGCGCCCGTCCATCTCCGCTGGCAAAACGCGGCCACGGCCCGCGGGGCGCTTGGACCCGCGCACTTCGAACATGTCGTGGAAGTCGGCGTCGTACTCGAGGCCGACGGGCAGGATCACCATGTCGCGGCTGTAGTTGACGAAGCGCAGGCGCTCGTAGAGCCGTTGGTCCCACAGGAACCGCTTGCGCTCGACATGGATCGCGCCATGCGGCGCCGCCGCGCCGCCCAAGGCGGGCAGGGGCTCGTTGGTCGAGTGCGAGGTGAAGAACACATTGTCCTGCGAAACGGACGCGCTCAGCAGGGCCGGCGAACGGTTGCCCAGCAGCAGGCGCAGCTTGGACAGCAGGCGCGTGTCGTCATGAAAGAGTCCATCGGCCGCGCCCATAACGTCGCCGAAGGCGTCGGCCACCAAGAAGGTGTCCTTGTCCTTTAAGGCGAAAAGGTTGGAGGGCGACCGGGGTTCGCCCGTCTCGCCCTGTTCAACCGAGCCCGTGGGGGCGTCCGGCGTCATATCATCCATGAACTTGGCATCTTGCGCTGAGGTCCCTCGAAAGCCCGCCGCGCCGCGATGATGCGGCGGGCGGGTTGGCGAGTCCTAAAACCTGATCGTGTCGCGGACGGGGCGTTCCCGGAGCCGCGATGCTCAGGCGCTTTGAGCCAGCGTCAAGCGCTTCGGCGCGGTCGCTTTTTCGAGATGAGCGTAGATGTCCAGATAGCGGTTCGCCATCGCGATGGCCGAGAACCGCTCTTCAAAGCGCTGGCGAACGCCGAAACGATCGATTTCACCCACGCGTCGCACGGCTTCAACGGCGCCGTCCTCATCTGTGACGATGAAACCGGTCCGGCCATTCTCGATCACCTCTGGGACCGAGCCGCAGTCGTAGGCGATGACTGGGGTGCCGCAGGCCATGGCCTCGATCATCACCAGGCCGAAGGGTTCGGGCCAGGCGATCGGGAACAGCAAAGCGTCAGCCTTGCCGAGGAATTCCGATTTTTGATGATCGCCGATCTCTCCCACGAACTCGATCAGCGGATCACTGAGCAGGTGCTCGATTTCGGCGTGGAAATAGGCGCGATCGGCCGCGTCGATCTTGGCGGCGATCTTCAGTTTCTTGCCGAGGCGCTTGGCGATGGCGATGGCGCGGTCAGGACCCTTCTCGGGCGAAATGCGCCCGAGGAACGCCAGGTAGCCGTCAGGCTTGGCGTTGAAGTCGTAGACCTCGGCGGCCATGCCGTGCAGCACCGTCCCGGCCCAATTCGCAAAGGGCAGCGGGCGGCGCTGGTCGTCGGAGATGGAGATCAGCGGATATTGGGTCCAGCGGCGATAGACGCCAGGCAGATCCTTCAGATCCAGGCGGCCGTGCAGGGTGGTCAGGGTCTTGGCCGCCATCTCCTCGAACATCGGGAACTGGACCATGTCGGTGTGGAAGTGGATGACGTCGAAGCGGTGCGCCTGGCGCTTGACCTCCGCCAGCATGGACATGTGGGCGGCCAGATCTGACTTCAGCGGCGCGGGGTCGAGGCGGATGGCCTGATCGCGCACGGCCACCAATTCTGCCTTGGTCTTGGCGTCGCTGGAGGCGAACAGGGTGACCTCGTGGCCCAGATCGACCAGGGCGTCGGTCAGATGCGCCACGACGCGTTCCGTGCCGCCATAGAAGCGCGGCGGAACAGCTTCGTACAGGGGGGGCACCTGGGCGATCTTCATGGGTTGAAGTCCTGAAACTCGAAGGGCGCGATCGCGCGCCCCGACGCCGAAAGAAACCGCCAGTGTGGCCGTTAGGTTCCGCAACGAAAATAAAGAACCTTAAGCGGTTTGAACCGTTCGCCTTCCGCGCTACTTGCGTTGACGCGCGAGCGACGTGACGGCCATTTGAGTGTACGCGGACTGGCCGCGTACGAGCGTGCGGCGAGACCTTTTGACGGTGATCAAGACCTGGACCAAACGTGACGCACTGCTTGGCGGCGCGCTTTCCTTCATGACGCTTGGCGCGGTCGGCGCCCAGGTTCAGAACGCGCCGCTCGTTCTAGGGCCGCCACAGCCGTTGAGCTTCGCGCCTGTTCCGACCAGCGTGGTCTTACGGCCCGATCAAGCCGATATGCTGGTGCGGACCCTGGCCCAGGCGCCAAGCCATGGTTTCGAACCCACCGCCTTCTCGCCGGACTCCATCGTGCCGATGCTGGGCGCGCGGGATACCGGCACGCGCCAGGTCGGCCAGACCCAGTTGATCGCTCTGACCCTGCGCTATGCCCGCGCCGTGCACTCCGGCCGGTTGGCGCCCGAGGCGTTCCTGAATAACTGGGGCCTGCGTCCCTTGCCGTACGATCCCGGTGCGGACTTCGTCCAGGCCGCCGCGCAGGATCGCCTGGGTCCGTGGCTCGATGGCCTGCCGCCGCCCTACACTGGCTATCAGACCCTGCGTAAAGGCCTGGTGACCTATCGCGAGATCGCCATGCGAGGCGGTTGGGGGATCGTTCCCGGGGGCGCGCCGCTGAAGCTGGGGGCGACCAACGATCCGCGCATCGCCGCGCTGGAGGCCCGGCTGGCCGTTGAAGACTTGACCATAGCCGTCGACTCGGCCCCGGTGTTCGACGAGGCTTTGCAACAGGCGCTGATGCGCGCCCAGAAGCGCTTTGGCCTCAATCCCGATGGCGGCCTCGGCCCTGCAACGCTGGCGGCGCTGAACCTACCCGTCGAGCGCCGGATCGATCAGATCCTGGCCAATATGGAACGCTGGCGCTGGCTGCCGCAGCAACTGCCGGCCGACCGGATCCAGGTCAATATCGCAGCTGCGGTGATGAGCGTCTTCCATGACGACGCCCCGACCCTGACCATGCGCGCGGTGACCGGCCGTCCAGGCGACGAGACGCCAATGCTGTCCTCGACCGTCACCTCCATCGTGCTGAACCCGCCCTGGAACGTGCCGTCCTCGATCGCCACCAAGGAGCTATGGCCCAAGCAGCGGGCCAACCCGAGCTATTTCGCCAACAACGACTTCATTGTCATTCCCACCGGCGACGGCGGCTCGCGCCTGCAGCAGAAGGCCGGCCCCAAGGCGGCTTTGGGCCTGGTAAAATTCGACTTCGCCAACCCTTATGGCGTCTACCTGCACGACACCCCCAGCCGCGCGCGGTTCTCCAGCTTCAGCCGTTTGGCCAGCCACGGGTGCGTGCGTCTGGAGAAGCCGATCCCTCTGGCCAAACAGCTGCTGGGCAGTGATCCGGCCTGGAGTCCTGAGGTGGTCGACGCGACTATCGCGGCCGGCAAGACCGTCCGCGCGCCCCTAGCTCAACCAATCGCCGTATTTCTGCTCTACTGGACGGCCTATGTGACGCCAGACGGGCAAGTAAACTTCCGCGATGATCCCTATGGCTGGGATAGGGTGCTGGTGCAGCGTATTGCCGCATCCGGAACCGGCTCAGCTTGACCCCAGGGCGCGCTTAGGGCCTCTTCCCCGTCACGAGCCTTTTCAGTTCCGAAAGGACTCGTGCGTTCTAATGTCTGCTTGAGGATCGCCAAGTGCGGAGATCCAGCCTTCCGGCAATCTCGCAGGGTCAGTCCGGGGAAGCGTACCATGATCGATCGACGCAAGCTTTTGGGGCTTGGTTTCGGTGTGCTCGGCGCGAGCGCGGTAGGGCCCATGGCGGCGTTCGCCCAGGCCAAACTTTCTGCCGCTGATTTGATCGGCGACTTGCTGATGCGCCAGTCGCAAATGTCCGAGGGCTTGCCGCCCGAGGGTCTGGCTGACGTCGCGCCGGCTCCGGCCGCGTCCTATCGTCCTCCTTCAAATGCGCAACGCTGGCTGAAGTTGCGCAACATTCACACGGAGGAAAAACTCGAGGCGGTCTATTTCGAAAAGGGCGAGTACGTGCCCGACGCCGTCGAGGCCCTGGACAAGGTGCTGCGCGACTATCGCACCGGCGACGTCCACCCGATGAACCCCCGCCTGTTCGACACCCTGGCCGATGTCGCCCAGAAGACCAATACCAAGGCCCACTACCAGGTCATCTCGGGTTACCGGTCCCCCAAGACCAACGCCATGTTGCATGAACGCAGCGGTGAGGTCGCCAAACGCAGCCTGCACATGGACGGCAAGGCGATTGATATCTATCTGGAGGACGTCGCTTTGGATCGCGTTCGGGCCGCGGCCCTGGATCTCGGACGGGGCGGTGTGGGTTATTACCCCGACAGTAAATTCGTCCACCTCGACGTCGGACCTGTCCGGCGTTGGGTCGGCTCCTAGGCGGGGCCGCAGATCAGAGGAAAGACCCGGATGGCCAAGACCGAACGCAAGAGCAACCCGTTCGGATGGATCCTTCTGGGAGCCTTGGTCGGGGCCGTGGCCACGGCCGGCGTACTGCTGATGGCCAGTTCCATGAATATGGATGGCGGCTATGAAGATGGGCCGACCGAAATCCGCACGGAGGCCGACGATGCTGCTGCAGCGGCCGCTCGCCCCCTGCCGGTGACCACCGCTCCGCACGCTGAGCCGCCGCCGGTGGCGACCGTTCCGGCCCAGGCGACCGCCGGTCTTCCCGCCGCCCCGGTCGACGCCCAGATGGCTGATGACGCCGCCGCCGCAGGTATGACGTCGCGGGCGCCTTCCGAGCAGCCTACGAACTAATTCGCGCTGGTCATGCGCAATGAAAAACGGCCCCGGATCGCTCCGGGGCCGTTTCCGTGTTCTTGAACGAAAGCCTTACGACCTCGGCGCGGCCATCGGCGTCAGCTTGCCGGCGGCGGCTTTCTGGGCTTCGTGCTGGGCCGGGGGTAGGGGGATCAGACCGCGGCCCTGCAGGTAGCCGCCCCGGCCACTGGCGGAGTCGGAGACCAATTCAGCGATGAATTCCTTCAGGCCTGGGGTCACGCCCACCTGGTCCTTCTTGACGTAGACGTAGAGCGAGCGCGCCAGCGGGTACTGGCCGCTGGCGATCGTCTGTGCCGAGGGCTTCACGCCGTTGACGCTGGCGGCCTTGATGCGGTTGGCGTTTTCTTCGAGGAAGCTGTAGCCGAAGACGCCTAGCGCGCCCGGGGTCTTCTCGATGGTGCCGACAATGGCGTTGTCGTTCTCGCCGGCATCCACCCAGGGGCCGTCGGTGCGCAGCGGGTCGGCCTTGGCCTTGAAGGCCTTTTCGTCGGCGTCATGCAGTTTCTTGGCGGTCGGGAACGCCTTGGCGCCGTTTTCGATGGCCAGTTCCACGAAGGCGTCGCGGGTGCCCGAGGTGGGCGGCGGGCCGTAGACCAGGATGCGGTTGGCCGGCAGGCCCGCGCCGATGTCTTTCCAAGATTTGTAGGGATTGGCCACGAATTGGCCGCCGCGCAGGGCGTTTTGGGCCAGGCCCAGATACAGGTGCTCGACCTTGAAATTGTAGTCGGGGGCTTGCTTGTCCATGGCCACGACGATGCCGTCGAAACCGATCTTCAGCTCGACGATGTTGTTGACGCCGGCGGCCTTGCAGGCGGCGAATTCGGACTTCTTCATCGGGCGCGAGGCGTTGGCGATGTCGGGGAACTTTTCGCCCATGCCGCCGCAGAACATCTTGATGCCGCCGCCGGTGCCCAGGCTTTCGACCTTGGGCGCTTTTTTGCCGGTCTTCTTGGCGAAGTTCTCGGCGGTGCGGGTGGAGAACGGGAACACGGTCGATGAGCCGGCGGCCCAGACATAGTCGCGAGCGGCGTGGGCGCTTGTCGCCCCAGTGAGCAAGGCGAGCGCCGCAGTGGCGCCGAGCAGGGTTTTCATGGGCGAGATCCTGTTGCTTGGGGTCTGAAGAACTTGGCGGCGAACCACACACCCCGTCTTAACCAGAACGCGGCCGTGACGATCAAGTGCCGTCTATTTTTGTCAAAGTTTCGCGACGGTGTGGCGCCGCGCATCATTGTCGGCCGAACGTTCCGTGTGCGGCGACATCGCTCTCTTGCTAAAGCGGGTACGTCAGCGATCGCTTTTGGCGGCGCCTTGTGCGCGGAGGATCAAGTATCTTGACCTTCGCCGTGCGCAACACCCCATCGACTGGGCAAGAACCGAGCGACAAGGACATTTCCTTCAAAATGTCAGAGGACGATCCGGCCAGAACGGCGAGGAGGGGTGATGCTGGGTCTCAAGAGGCGTCGTCCTGGGGATATCACCGCGGGTGATGGGCGCGACCGCCTTGAACGAGGACGTCATGTCGAACCAACGGCTTTTGATGGCGGGATCTTCCGCCGCTGTGCTGCTCGCCCTCTCGACCGTGGCCGCGTCGAGCCATGCCTTCGCAGCGGACACCGCTCCGGCTGATCCCTCGACCTCGGTCGATGAGATCATCGTCAAGGCGCGCGACAAGGCCGGTCTGCTGGAAACCAGACCCAACAATACGGTCTTTGGTCTGGACAAGCCGTTGCTGGAGACCCCGCGCTCGGCCAGCTTCGTCAGCGACACCACGCTGCAGCGCTATGGCATCCAGACCATCGACGGCCTGACCAAGGTCTCGCCCGGCGCCTACACCGCCAGCTTCTACGGCGTGCCGGGCGCACTCAACATCCGCGGCACCCTGGCCGAGAACTATTTCCGCGGCTTCAAGCGCATCGAAAACCGCGGCACCTATTCGACACCGATCGGCGCGGCCGACCAGATCCAGATCGTCCGCGGTCCGCCCACCCCGATCTACGGCTCGGGCAAGGTCGGCGGCATGCTCAACTTCATCCCAAAGTCCGGGAAGAACGAGGGCGGCTATCTGAGCGAGCCGACCGCCGAGGTCACGGCGACCTACGGCTCGTACAACAAGAAGAACGCCACCGCCCAGCTTGGCCTGCCGGTGAACTTCGGCCCGGTGACCGGCGGCGTCTATGCTTATGGCGAGGTCGAGGACAGCCACAGCTTCTACAAGGGCATCTATCCGCGCCGCCAGACCGGCGAAATCTCGGCCGACTTCGAGCTGGGTAACGGCTGGAGCACGGCCTTTGGCGGCATGAAGTACCATTCCGACGGCGACGTGCAGACCGCTGGCTGGAACCGCCTGACCCAGAACCTGATCAACAATCAGACGTACACGACGGGCCGCGACACCACGCTGAAGGATAGCGACGGCAACGGCCGAATGACCTTGAACGAAATCAGCGGCAACAGCGCCAACCCCTACTATTACGACCCCACCTTCAACCCGCTCTACATCCCCTATTACAACTTCTATAACACCAACGCCGCGCATATCCTGGACACCGGCCTGGGCACGACCAAGCTGTCACCGCGCACGGTCTATATCAGCCCGGCCGACTTTTCGAAGACTGACACCAACACCCTGTATTTCGACCTCGCCAAGGACCTATCGCCGACCAGCGCGATCAAGGCGCAGCTGTTTTACGACGACCAAGAGAACAAACGCTTCGTTTCCTATGGCTACCCTTCCTGGGTCGACAGCCAGGTCTGGGAAGCTCGCCTGACCTACAACTTCGCCAACGACTTCATGGACGGCCTGGTGAAGGCCAAGTCGTTCATCGGCGCCTCGTATCGCGACTTCTCGGGCCGTCGGCGCGAGAGCTACAACAGCGGCGTAATCGCCTTGGATCGTCGCGACATCGCCCACGGCGCCACGGCCACCGACATCATCGACAGCCCGTTTACCACCGAGACCGGCGCGGGCGTGCTGGGCTTGGCCTGGGAGAACGACAACAAGTCCGACTGGACCCAGCAGGGCGTGTTCTTCACCACCGACATCCTGATCGGCGACAAGCTGAACCTGATGCTGGGTGGTCGCTATGACGACTACGACGTCACCTCGCACGACACTGGCGTGCTTAGCTACCAGGCGTCGGGCGAGCAGAAGGCCAGCAAGGGCAAGGGCACCTATACCGCCAGCGCCACCTACAAGCTGCCGGCCGGCCTGATGCCCTACATCACCTACGCCAAGGCCTCGGCCCTGGAGATGAGCCAGGCGGGCGACGTGGCCGCAAGCCTGGTGGCCGATCCCAGCGACGCCTGGCTGTCGGATAGCGACCTCGCCGAGGCCGGGGTGAAGTTCCAGTGGTTCCAGGGCACCCTGGTCGGGTCGCTGGCCGGCTATCGCCAGAACCGCACCCAACTGACCGGCATCAGCGGCACTCCGACCGGCACCCGCGCCAAGGGCGTCGAGCTGGAAGTCCGCTGGCTGGCCAGCGAGAACTTCAGCTTCACCTTCTCGGGCAACAGCCAGCACACCACGGTAAAGGGGCCGGACACCTCGTTCCAGTATATCCCGGCCTATACCGCCGGTGTCCCAGGGTCGCAGGCGTTCGGCGGTACCTATGTGGTCTGGAGCTTTGGCGGGCCGAGCGGTCTGCCCGGCCGGGGCGGGGACTATGACTACACCCTGATCCCGAAATCGGTGGTCAGCCTGTACGGCGCCTATACCAGCGACGACTACGACTGGGGCAAGGTCGGCGGCACGTTGGGCGTCACCCATGTGACCAAGACGGCCGGCACAGTGCAGAACGCCGTGAGCTATCCGGCCTATTACGTGGCCAGCGCCTCGGCCTATTACGAATATGGTCCGTACACGGTGACAGGCAACATCGATAACCTGTTCGACAAGCTCTACTCCACGCCCGACGCCGACAGCTACGCCAACCTCGGCGCGCTGCCCAGCAAGGGCCGTGAGTGGCGCGTGACCCTGGCCCGCAAGTTCTAGTTCCCACTTTCCCCGCCGCCTCGATCGGGCGGCGGGGACTCGCTTAAGCATGGAGGCTCGCACGCCCATGTCGACGACGATCCCGTGGAGGTCCTGGCTGCTGCTCGGCGCGCTGAGCCTGCTGCTGTTCCTGATCACCGCCTCGACCTTTTCGTCGCTGGGGGTCGTGCTGCCGGCGATGATCAAGGAGCAGGGCTGGGGCTTTGGTCCCGCCTTCCTGGGCTTCACCTTCCTCGGCGCGTTCTGCGGGGCCTCGTCCAAGCTGCCGGCCATGCTGATCCGCAAGATCGGGGTGCGTGGCACCATCATCGCCGGCTCGGCGGTAATGGTGGCGGGCTTTGCCTGCCTCGCCGCCTCACCGGGCCTGACCGTTTATCTTGTCGGCACGGCGCTGTTGGGCGTGGGCTACCAGATGATGGCCCTGATCCCCGGTACCCACGTGCTGTCGATGCTGTTCAAGAAGCGCGCCCTGCCATTCGGAATCTATTTCACCATCGGTTCGCTGGGCGGCGTCGTCGGCCCGTGGATGGCGGTGGAAGGCATGAACCTGGCCCATGGCGGCTGGCGTCCCTACTGGTGGGCCCAGGCCGTCGCTTCGGTGGTGGTCGGCGCCCTGTGCGCGGCCTTGGTCGGTGGCCAGGCCTGGCTCGAGGCCGCCGCCGTCGTCACCGACAAGGCCGTGGCCGAGGACATCCAGGCCGCCCCCGTCAACGCCAAGGTCTACCGCACCGCCACGGACTGGTCGGTGAAGGAGGCGATCGCCACACCGCAGTTCTACGTGATCCTGGCCGCCTATTTCGCCCACCTGCTGGGTGGGGTGACCGCCGTCAGCCTGGCGCCGACCCATTTCAGCGAACTGGGCGTGGTCTCGGCCGTGGCGGTGGCCGCCATCAGCCTGGAATCCCTGATGCAGGTGGTGGCCCGGATGGGCGGCGGCTTGCTGGGCGACCGGGTCGATCCGCGCTGGCTGCTGGCCGGCGCCCAAGGGATGATGGCCGTCGGCCTGCTGGCCCTGGCCCACGCCACCACCTGGCCGCTGATGATGCTGTTCGCCGTCGGGGTCGGGGTCGGGTTTGGCCTGACGGTGCTGGCGGTCAGCATCCTTCTGCTCAACTATTATGGTCGCAAGAACAACCTGGAGATCTTCTCTCTGGTCTGCCTGATCGGCGCGGTCTCCGCCCTGGGGCCGGTGGTCGGCGGCGTGATGCGCGACCGCCTGGGCAGCTTCGTCCCAACCTTCCAGGTGTGCGCGGCGATAATCGGCGTAATCTTCATCGCGGCGCTGTTCATGCGGCCACCGCGCAAGGCCATCGCCCAAGAGCTGGTCGCCGAACCGGTCCCCAGTATGCTTCAAGACGCCGCCTAAGGAGGAACCCATGTTCCACAGCCCATCCAAGCACAAGGACTTCGGGGTCTTCCTGCCGGTCGCCAATGGCGGCTGGATCATCTCCAAGACCACGCCGACCCTCGACGGCCTCTACCAGCAGAACAAGGCCGCAGCGGTGACCGCCGATCAGGTCGGCATGGACTTCGTGATGTCGATGGGCAAGTTCCGCGGCTTTGGCGGCGAGACCGACCATTGGGGCACGGCCCTGGAGTCCGTCACCATGATGGCCGGCATCGCCGAGGCCACCAAGAACGTCCGCATCTGGGCGACCATCCATCCGCTGCTGCAGAACCCGGCGGTCGCAGCCAAGATGATCGCGACCCTCGATCACATCAGCGGCGGCCGGGCGGGCCTCAACATCGTGGCGGGCGCCTACAAGGGCGAGTTCGACCAGATGGGCGCTTGGGACGATAGCCTGTCCCACGACGACCGCTACGCCCTGACCGAGGAATGGACCACGGTGGTCAAGCGCCTGTGGGCCGAGGACAGCGTCGATTTCGCCGGCCAGTTCTTCACGATGAAGGACTGCCAGTCCAAGCCCAAGCCGCTGTCCAAGCCGCGCCCGGAGATCATCTGCGCCGGCATGTCCGATCGGGGCTTC
>JACMOF010000402.1 GCA_014378155.1 Caulobacter sp.
GTTCAAGCGCTTGATCGAGCGCGACATGAACAGCCTGGCCGAGATCCTGTCGTCCGAGCACGGCAAGGTCATCGCCGACAGCAAGGGCGACATCCAGCGCGGCCTTGAAGTCATCGAGTTCGCCTGCGGCATCCCTCACATTCTGAAGGGCGACTATACCGAGGGCGCGGGTCCCGGCATCGACGTCTATTCGATGCGCCAGCCCCTGGGTGTCTGCGCGGGGATCACCCCGTTCAACTTCCCGGCCATGATCCCGATGTGGATGTTCGGCATCTCGATCGCCGTGGGCAACACCTTCATCCTCAAGCCGTCGGAGAAGGACCCGACCGTGCCGGTCAAGCTGGCCGAGCTGATGATGGAGGCCGGCGCGCCCGCCGGCGTTCTGAATGTGGTCCACGGCGACAAGACCTGCGTAGACGCCATCCTGACCCATCCGCTGATCCGCGCCATCAGCTTCGTCGGCAGTTCCGACATCGCCCACTATGTCTACCAGACGGGCACGGCGCACGGAAAACGCGTCCAGGCCATGGGCGGCGCCAAGAACCACGGCGTCGTGCTGCCCGA
Source organism: Caulobacter sp. (assembly GCA_014378155.1). GTDB lineage: Bacteria > Pseudomonadota > Alphaproteobacteria > Caulobacterales > Caulobacteraceae > Caulobacter. The sequence goes on from JACMOF010000402.1 coordinate 565, forward strand.
CGCCGACATGGATCAGGTCGTCAAGGACCTGTCGGGCGCGGCCTTCGGCTCGGCCGGCGAGCGTTGCATGGCCCTGCCGGTGGTGGTGCCGGTGGGCAAGGCGACGGCCGACGAACTGCGCGAGCGAATGGTCGCCGAGATTGAGACCCTGAAGGTCGGCGTCTCCAACGATCTGGACGCCCACTACGGCCCCGTGGTCAGCGCCCAGCACCGCGCCAAGATTGTCGACTACATCCAGATCGGCGTCGATGAGGGCGCGGAACTGGTGGTCGATGGCCGCGACTTCGCGCTGCAGGGCTTTGAAAAAGGTTTCTTCATCGGGCCGTCGCTGTTCGACGGTGTCAAGAAGGGCATGAAGACCTATCAGGAAGAGATCTTCGGCCCCGTGCTGCAGATCGTCCGCGCCGAGACCTTCGAGGAAGCCTTGGCCCTGCCGTCTGAGCATCAGTATGGGAATGGGGTGGCGATCTTCACGCGCAACGGCCGCGCGGCGCGCGAGTTCGCATCGCGGGTCAATGTGGGTATGGTCGGCATCAATGTGCCGATCCCGGTGCCGGTGGCCTATCACACCTTCGGCGGCTGGAAGCGCAGCGCATTCGGCGACACCAATCAGCACGGCGTTGAAGGCGTGAAGTTCTACACCAAGGTCAAGACCATCACCGCGCGTTGGCCTGAGGGCGAGATCGAGGACTCGGCCTTCGTCATTCCGACGATGAAGTAGGTCAAGGGGGTACGGGCGATGCGTGGAATGGTTCGAGTCTTCAATGTCATCGCCGCCGGCCTCATGGGGCTGATCCTGACCAGCACCGCCTTTGCCCAGTCGCTGGACGCCGCCGAGATGGTGGCGGTCGGCCAGTATGGCGAACCCGGTGCGCCGCTGACGGTGTTCGAGCGCGACGGCGTTCTGCGCATCGATGGTCAAGGCCATGCCGACGCGAAACTGACGCCGCTCGGGCGAGGTCGCTACGGCGTCGAGGGCGGCGGCGAACTGATTCTGGAACCTGTCGCCGTGCGGCTGGACGGCGCGCGCCTGGCTCGCCACGATTTTGGCGCCGAGGTCGAGGCCGGGATCCGCAAGGCCGTGCGGGCCGATCCGGAGGCTCTGCGGGCCAGGGCCTTGGCCGCGACGCCGCCGGTCGAGACGGCCGAACATCGGCCTGCCGACCTAGTCGATCTGGCGACCCTCGACCCCGCGATCCGTTTCGACATTCGCTATGCCGGCCATGACAATTTCATGGGGCTGCCCCTGTACGAACGCCCGGCGGCTTACCTGCAGCGTCCGGCGGCCGAGGCCTTGGCCCGCGCCGCCAAGGCGCTGGAAGCCCGGGGTTACGGCCTGCTGATCCACGATGCCTATCGCCCCTGGTTCGTCACCTGGATGTTCTGGGAAGCCACGCCGCCCGAAGACCACATGTTCGTGGCCGATCCCGCCAAGGGCTCGCGCCACAACCGGGGCTGCGCCGTGGACCTGACGCTCTACGACCTGAAGACCGGCAAGCCGGTCGAGATGCCCAGCCGCTATGACGAAATGTCGGGCCGCTCCTATGCCGACTTCATTGGCGGCGCCACGAAACAGCGGTCCCTGCGCGCCACCCTCCGCCAGGCGATGGTTGATCAGGGCTTCGAGGTCTATCCCGAGGAATGGTGGCATTTCGACTTCAGGGAATGGCGCAGTTACGGCATCGGGACGAAGACCTTCAGCGCGCTGGCGCAGGCGAATTAGACGCCATCAGCTTCAGGGCGTCTGTGGTCGCCGCGCTCCATTGGGTATTGTCAAAGATCACCCAAGCCTCGGGCGACTTCTCTTCGGCCATCTGGCTGGCCAGCGCTTCCAACCGCCCGTCATCGTAAGAGGTCTTGTAGATCGTTTGCGAGCCGCGCAGGCGGCGATAGGTCAAACCAGGCCAACCCCCTGGCGAGGCTGCGTCTGGCATCACGGCGGGATCGGCGGCGACCCGGGCCACCCGCAAGGCGGCCAGCAGGGCGTCAGCTTGGGGCAAAAACCAGCTGTCGTGACGCGGTTCCAGGACACTCGCCGCCGTCGTCGCCTCTCGCCATACGCTTAGAAAGCGCTCGACGGGCTCGGGGTCGAACTTGAGACTCGGCGGCAATTGGATCAGCAGCGGTCCGAGCCGGTCACCCAGCGCGCCGCATTCCCCAAGGAACGTGGCCAGCGGCTCCGCCACATCGACCAAGCGCCGCTCATGGGTGATCGTTTTCGGAGCCTTCACGGCGAACCGAAAGTTCGCGGGCGTCGAGGCCGCCTAGAGCATTTTTCGAGCGAAGTGGTTCCGGTTCGCGTGAAGAGAAATGCGTCAAAACAGAAGATTAGAGCTCACGGCCTAACGCAGTCAGGTTGGGAAATGCTCTAGTGGATTGAATCCAACACTTGGTGCCCTCGAGCTGCGGCGGCGATGATCTTGTCGGGATCGGCGGTCCAGACGAAGGGTTTGGGTTGCTGGTTGTGA
>JACMOF010000403.1 GCA_014378155.1 Caulobacter sp.
ACACCCTGGCGACGATGACAGTCTGCGATCCCGAGGAGGGAATGCACAGCCTGTTCGCTGGCGTCATGCCCAGCCAGGTGATCGCCGATTTGCCGGTGGACGCCGCCTCCGAAGCCGTCCTCGACGCCCTGCTGGCCCAGCGGAGCGGGGACATCGCCGCCATCCTGACCGAGCCGCTGGTCCAGGGCGCGGGCGGCATGCTGTTCCACGACCCCGAAGTGCTGCGCCGCCTGCGCCGCCTGGCCGACAAGCATGGCGTGCTGCTGATCTTCGACGAGATCTTCACTGGCTTTGGCCGCACGGGAGAGCTCTTCGCCATGCAGGCAGCGGGGATCGAGCCGGACATCGTCACCCTGTCCAAGGCCTTGACCGGCGGGACCCTGCCGCTGTCGGTGGCTATCGCTTCGACCAAGGTGTTCGAGGCCTTCTGGTCCGACGACCCCGGCGCCGCCCTGATGCACGGGCCGACCTATATGGGCAACGCCCTGGCCTGCGCCGCCGCCAACGCCTCGCTCGACCTGTTCGAGGACGGCGCCTGGCGGGCCGACGTCGCGCGGGTGTCGGCGGCGCTCGTGGCGGGCCTGGAACCCTGCCGGAGCGCACCGGGCGTGGCTGACGTGCGGGTGCTGGGCGCAATCGGCGTGGTGGAGTTCGACCAGCCGGTGGCGGTCGGCGTTCTGTGCGAGGCCTTCGCCGCCGAGGGGGCGTGGATTCGGCCGATGGGAAAGGTCATCTATCTGACCCCGGCCTTCACAACGCCCGATGCCGACCTGGCGCTCCTCACCGCAGCAATCCGCAAGGTCGTCGGCGCCGGCGGGGTTGAAGGAAGCGGCGGGGTCTGATCCAAGCGGCGCCATGTCCTCCACCAGCCCCCAGAGCGGACCTCTTAGCGGCCTCGAGCGCCTGGCGATCCTGGCCATCATCCTGGTCTGGGGCCTGAACAACTGCGCCGCCAAGGTGGCGACGGCGGAGCTTCCGCCGATGATGGTCGGCGCGCTGCGGTTTGGCCTGGCCCTGGCCTTCCTGTTTCCGTTCCTCAAGCCGCCGTTCCCGTGGTCCCGGCGGCTGGTGGCGATCTGCCTGCTGTCGGGACCAATCCATTTCGGCCTGATCTACATCGCCTTCGGCATGGCCAAGTCGCTGAGCCCACTGGTGGTCGCCACCCAACTGTGGATCCCATTCACGGCGCTGTTCGCCTGGAGGATGCTGGGCGAGCGCATGAAGCCGTTGGCGATCGCCGGCCTCGTCGTGGCCTTCGGCGGGGTGGCCTGGATGAGCCTGGACCCGCACGGCGCCGCCGACCTGCCGGCCATCGGCCTGTCCATTATCACCAGCGCCTGCTGGGCCTTGGCCACGGTGCTGGTGCGCCAGACCCCCGGCGCGCCGCCGCTGAAGGTCCAGGCCCTGACCGCCGCCATCGCCGCGCCGGTGCTGCTGGCGCTGTCGTTCGGCTTCGAGCCCCATGTGGTGGAACGCGTCCAAGCCGCGACGCCCATCGCCTGGGCCTGCGTGGCCTTCGCCGGCGTCGTCTCGACCATCGGGGCCAGCGCCCTGCTGTTCTGGCTGGTCCAGCGCCGCGAGGCCGGGCGGGTGACGCCCTATTTCCTGCTGACGCCCTTGGTGTCGTGCACCATCGGCGTGGCGTTCATGGGCGACAGGCTGACGCCTCAGTTGGTGATCGGGGCCGCCGCGACCATGGCCGGCGTGGCGCTGGTGGCCCTGACAGCGAAGAAGGTGGTCCCGGCCGAGGGCGAGGCGACCTAGCAGCGCCGTGGAAGCGGACGGGGACGCGCGCCTGCGCGCGTCCCCGATCCCGTTAGCCCTACTTCACCACCCCGCACGCCACCCGCGCCCCGGCCCCGCCGATCGGCTGGGTCTTGTAGTCGTCCGGGCTGGCGTGGACGACGATGGACGAGCCGTCGGCGTCGAGCAGGGCCGGGCGGCCGCCGGCGCCGTTCAGCGACACCAGCGGCGAGAACAGCTCGGCGGTCGCCGAGCCGTCGGCCGTTGCGAACAGGTTGGGCAGGTCGCCGTTGTCGTTGCCGGCGGGGTTCAGCAGGCCGTGAACCACGGCGGTGGTCGTGTGGACATGAGCGCCGGCCGACTTGAAGTCGGGCGTCCCGCAGTCGCCCTTCTCGTGGAAGTGCAGGCCGTGCCAGCCCGGCGTCAGGCCCTTGGCCTCGATGCGCAGCAGCACGCCGTGCGGGGCCTCGGTCAGGGTGGCGGTTCCGAGCGTCTTGCCGTCGGCGCCCTTCAGCTCGGCGGTGGCGGCCTGAGCGATGGAAGCATGGGCCGCAGTCGCGGCGGCGATCAGGCCGAACGACAGGGCGAGGGCGGTCAAACGCATGGGAAACTCCTGGAAAGGACCCAAGGGACATGGGGGCTGGGGCCGCGAAGGTGGCGTCTTGATGATGGGAATGCTAACTGTTTCTGACGGTTCCGTGTTCGATTCTGACGGCGAAAAATCCCCTTGAGCGATGATCAAAACACTATCCCCGGCGCACCGGCTTCTCCGGCTGCCCGTGGGGACGTAATTCCCATCAATATCGAGGACGAACTGCGCCGTTCGTATCTCGACTATGCGATGAGCGTGATCGTCAGCCGCGCCCTGCCGGACGCGCGCGATGGCCTCAAGCCGGTTCACCGCCGCGTTCTGTTCTCGATGCACGAGCAGGGCCAGACGCCCGAGCGTTCGTACGTGAAATCGGCCCGCGTGGTCGGCGACGTGATGGGCAAGTATCACCCGCACGGCGACGCCTCGATCTACTTCACCCTCGTCCGCATGACTCAGTCGTTCTCGATGGGCCTGGTGCTGATCGACGGCCAGGGCAACTTCGGTTCGGTCGACGGCGATATGCCAGCGGCCATGCGCTACACCGAGTGCCGCATGGCGCCGCCGGCCATGTCGCTGCTGGCCGACCTCGACAAGAACACGGTCGACTTCCAGGACAATTACGACGGCAAGGAGCAGGAACCCGTCGTCCTGCCGTCGCGGATCCCCAACCTGCTGGTCAACGGCGCGGGCGGCATCGCCGTCGGCATGGCCACCAATATCCCGCCCCATAATCTGGGCGAGATCATCGACGCCTGCCTGCTGATGGTCGACGATCCCAACGTCACCACCGACCAACTGCTCGACATCGTTCCCGGCCCCGATTTCCCGACCGGCGGCGAGATCATCGGCCGGGCCGGTCCGCGCCAGGCGCTGCTGACCGGCCGCGGCTCGGTGATCATGCGCGGCCTGGCCACCGTGGAAGAGATCCGCGCCGGCCGTGAAGCCATCATCATCACGGCCATCCCCTACCAGGTGAACAAGGCCAATCTGGTCGAGTACATCGCCGAAATGGTGCGCGACAAGCGCATCGAGGGCGTGTCGGACATCCGCGACGAGTCCAATCGCGACGGCATGCGCATCGTCGTCGAGCTGAAGCGCGACGCCTCGGGCGAGGTGATCCTCAACCAGCTCTACCGCTTCACGGCGCTGCAGAGCTCGTTCGGCGTCAACATGCTGGCCCTGAACAGGGGGCGGCCCTCGCAGATGGGCTTGCGCGAACTGATCGAGATCTTCGTCAATTTCCGCGAAGAGGTCGTGGTTCGCCGCACCAAGTTCGAGCTGGGCAAGGCGCGCGATCGCGGCCACGTGTTGGTGGGCCTGACCATCGCCGTCGCCAATATCGACGAGTTCATCCACATCATCCGCTCGTCCAAGGATCCGACCGAGGCGCGCGAGCGCCTGGTGGCCAAGGCCTGGCCAGCCGGAGACATGCTGCCGCTGGTCGAGTTGATCGCCGACCCGCGCACCCTGCAGGACGAGGGCGGCCTGATCCGCCTGACCGACGAGCAGGCCCGCGCCATCCTGGCCCTGACCCTGTCTCGCCTGACGGGCCGCGGCCGTGACGAGATCGGCGCCGAGGCCGCCACCCTGTCCGAAGCCATTCGGGACTACCTGGACCTGCTGTCGGACCGAGCCAACATCATGGCCGTGGTCCGCGAGGAACTGGTCGAGGTGCGCGAAAAGTTCGCCATCCCGCGCCGTTGCGTGATCGTCGACGGCGACGCCGACGTGGAGGACGAAGACCTGATCGTCCGCGAGGACATGGTCATCACCGTCACCCTGGGCGGCTACGTCAAGCGCACGCCTCTGGCCGCCTATCGCACCCAGCATCGCGGCGGCAAGGGCAAGTCGGGCATGGCCACCAAGACCGAGGACGCGGTCACCCGCGTGTTCTCGGCCTCGACCCATTCGCCGCTGCTGTTCTTCACCTCGGGCGGTAAGGTCTACAAGATGAAGGTCTGGCGCCTGCCGCAGGGCGTCGCCAACAGCCGTGGCAAGGCCTTCGTCAACCTGCTGCCGATCGAGCCAGGCGAGACGATCACCTCGATCCTGACCCTGCCCGAGGACGAGGCCACCTGGGACGGCCTGGACGTGATGTTCGCCACCCGCTCGGGCAGCGTGCGTCGCAACAAGCTCAGCGACTTCGTCGACGTTCGCCGCAACGGCAAGATCGCCATGAAGCTCGATGAAGGCGACGGCACCATTGGCGTGGCCGTCTGCGACAGCAGCAAGGACATCCTGCTCAACACCGCCGCCGGTCGCTGCATCCGCTTCTCGACCGACGAGGTGCGGGTGTTCGCAAGCCGCGACTCCACGGGCGTGCGCGGCGTGCGCCTGGCCAAGGACGACAGCGTCATCTCGATGAGCGTGCTGCGCAATGTCGACGCCACCCCGGCCGAGCGCGCCGCCTATCTCAAGCACCAGCGCGCCATGGCCCGGGCCATGGGCGAGGAGGGCGAAGACGCCCCGGCGGCGGCTGAAGAGAGCGAAGAAGACGTCGGCGAGGCCAGCCTGACCCCCGAACGCATCGCCGAATTGGGCGCGGCCGAGGAAATCCTGCTGACCATCTCCAGCGAAGGCTTCGGCAAGCGCACCAGCGCCTATGACTATCGCCGAACCGGTCGCGGCGGCCAGGGCCTGACGGCCCAGGACCTGTCCAAGCGCGGCGGCAAGCTGGTGGGCTCGTTCCCGGTTGACGAGACCGACCAGGTCCTGTTGGTCACCGACGCCGGCCAGCTGATCCGCGTGAAGGTTTCGCAAATTCGGGTTGCGGCGCGGAATACTCAAGGCGTAACCATCTTCCGCACGGCGAAGGATGAGCACGTCGTCAGCGTCGAGCGCCTGGCCGAAACCGGCGACGACGATGTGACGGGCGACGAAAACGCGACGGACCAGATCTCGTAGCGCGCAGAGGCGGGCCGATGGTCCTGAGGGCAGGGGCCAACGGGCCAAAGGCCCAGAAGGTTAGGGGAAAGTATGCGGATCGGACTCTATCCGGGCACCTTCGACCCGGTCACCAACGGCCATCTCGACATCATTGGTCGGGCGGTCAAGCTGGTCGACAAGCTGGTGATCGGCGTGGCGGTGAACATCGGCAAGGGGCCGCTGTTTTCCCTCGAAGAACGGGTCGCCACGCTGGAGCGCGAAACCGCGCACCTGACGCGTATCGCGCAGATCGAGGTTCGGCCGTTCGACACCCTGCTGATGTATTTCGCCCGTGAGGTCGGGGCCCAGATGATCGTGCGGGGCCTGCGGGCCGTGGCCGACTTCGAATACGAATTCCAGATGACGGCGATGAACCAGCAGCTCGATCGCGAGATCGAGACCGTGTTCCTGATGGCCGACCCGCGCCATCAGGCCATCGCCTCGCGCCTGGTCAAAGAGATCGCGGCCCTGGGCGGCGACGTGCACAAGTTCGTCCCGCCGGGCGTGGCCGAGCAACTGTTGGCGAAGCTGGCGAAATAGGGCGGCGGGGCGTCTG
>JACMOF010000404.1 GCA_014378155.1 Caulobacter sp.
CCGCAGGAAACGGGCGTCGAACATCGTCGGGATGTCTGGATCGGCCAGGAAGCGCGTGCGCCATTCGCGCAGGGTGTCGGCATAGTGCAGGCGCAGGATCTCGATGTCGGTGATCCACAGGCCGGCCGCCTCGACCGCCTTGACGATCTCCGACAGGCCCGGAATGTAGCCGCCGGGGAAGATGTATTTCTGGGTGAAGGCGTTGGTGGCGCCCGGACCGCTCATCCGGCCGATGGCGTGGATCACCGCGCTGCCGTCGTCGGTCAGCAGTCGCTTCACCGTCTCGAAATAGGTCCGGAAGTTGGGCGCGCCGACGTGTTCGAGCATGCCCACCGAGACGATGCGGTCGAAGGTCTCGTCCAGGTCGCGATAGTCGGTCAGGCGGAACTCGACCTGGTCGGACAGGCCGGCCTTGGCGGCCCGCTCGGTGGCCAGGGCCAGCTGCTCGGTGGACAGGGTGACCCCGGTCATCTTCGCCCCGGGGTCGGCCGCCAGGGTCATGGACAGGCCGCCCCAGCCCGAGCCGATGTCCAGCACCTTCATGCCCGGCGTGATGTTCAGCTTGGCGCCGATATGGGCCTTCTTGGCGACCTGGGCCTCTTCCAGAGTCATGTCGGGCCGCGCGAAATAGGCGCAGCTATATTGCATGTCGGTGTCAAGGAACCGCTCGTAGAGGGCGTTGGACACATCGTAATGGTGGGCAACGTTGCGGCGCGAAGCGATGCGGTCATTGACCGACTGAACCGTGCGCTTGAACGCCTTGCGGGCCCGCTTCAGGGCCGAGCCGCGCTTGGGCGTGCGCCCGCCGCTCTTGCCGACGATCTCCAGCAGGTCCCACAGCGTTCCCTGCTCGATCGTCAGGTCGCTGTCCATATAGGCCTCGCCCAGGCCGAGGCTCGGATTGGTCACCAGCCGCCGCAGGCCCTTGGCCGTGACGCGCATCGTCACCGGCGGACCCGCGCCGTCGCCGGCCTTGACCACCGAACCGTTCGGCATGTGGATCGTCAGGTCGCCGACCTTGATCATCTTTTTGAGCAGAGCTTCGATCATGGCGCCAACCGTAGCGCGAGCGCCGCCGCCAGGAACAGACCGAAATTTTCGTCCGTCTTCCCTTGCGGAACGGCGCTCACGAAACGGCTGTTGCGGGTTGGGCTCAGATTCAATCGCCATCCAAATTTCCGTTTTCCCGGCGAAGGCCGAGGCCCAGGTGAAACCCGCGAGAGGCTCTGGATGAAACTGGGTCCCGACCTTCTCCGGGAAAACGGAACTTGGAGTGCTGTTTCTGTGTAAGCCAAACGCCCGGCTAGTGCTCGCTGTCGAGGTGGGCCATCTGGGCCTCGGCATAGCGCGTGCCGGCCGCCGCGTCCTTGGGAACCGCATGCTCAATGGCCGCCAGGTCGTCGGCCGACAGGATCACGTCCAGCGATCCCAGCGACTCGGCCAGCCGGGCGCGGGTGCGGGCCCCAACCAGCGGCACGATGTCGTCGCCCTGGGCGGCGACCCAGGCGATGGCGATCTGGGCGACGCTGACGCCCTTGGCCGCCGCGATTGTCCGCAGGGCCTCGACCAGGGCCAGGTTCTTGTCGACATTATCGCCCTGGAAGCGTGGCGAGACGCTTCGAAAGTCGCCCTTCTCCTGCCCCTGATTCCTGTCCCAATGGCCGCTGATCAGGCCGCGCGACAGCACCCCATAGGCGGTCATGCCGATGCCCAGCTCGCGCAGCACCGGCAGGATCCTGTCCTCGAGGCTCCGCGAGATCAGCGAATATTCGA
>JACMOF010000405.1 GCA_014378155.1 Caulobacter sp.
GAGCCTGGGCGCCGGCGGCGGCTTCTAGCGCTTTTGCGCCGGGACCGGCGACAAAATCCCTGACCTCGCCAGCGCCTCGCGCCCGGTGACCAAAGCCGAGTTCGCCGCCTGTCAGGCGGCCGGGGTGAAGGGCATCGTCGAACTGAAGATCGGCCTGGACGGCATTGTGGTCGCCACCGACGACAAGTCGCCCGACTACGGCTTCAAGCTTGAACACCTATACTTGGCACTTTCCGCCAACGTGCTGCGCGGCGGCGACCTCGTGAAAAACCCCTACAAGCAATGGAGCGAGGTCGGCGCCGAACTGCCGGCCAGCAAGATCATCGTCTATGGTCCGCCCGCCAGCTCGGGTACTCGCGACGCCTGGGTGGACCTGGCCATCGAGCCGGGGGCCCGCAAGTTTCCGACCAACGAGGCGCCGCGCGCTCAGGATCCGGCGGCCTTCAAGGCCAAGGTCGATCCGATGCTGTCGGACGGCGGCTGGGTCGACGCCGGCGAGAACGACGAGGATATCGTCGGCCTGATCGAAAAGATCCCCGGCACGCTGGGGGGGGCTATTCGTTCCTTGACGAGCACAAGCGGCAACTGAAGGCCGCCTCCATCAATGGCGTCAAACCCACCCCGCAAACCATCATCGACGGGTTCTACCCCTGTCTCGCCCGCTCTACATCTACGTCAAGAAGGCTAATGTCGGCGTGACGGCGTGCCTGCGGGAATTCGTGGCTGGGTTCGTCTCCGACGCCGCCATCGGGCGTGGAGGGTATCTGCAAGGCCACGGCTTGGCGCCGCAGCCGCCGGCCCAGCAACAGGCCGCCAAGACGACCGCGATCAAGCTGACGCCGATGGCGGCTCCGTCCAAATAGCATCGGCATCGGCATCGGCATCGGCATTGCCTGGCGTCGCGGACGGCTCGACGCCCGCGACGCCAGGCTGGGGCAACCGGACAATGACCAGCAAGAGTCTACGCCCGCTGGCGGATCTGGAGCGGGAAAGCCTCGCCTGGGTCAATCGCCTAATATCTGGCGCTTTCACCCTTGAGAACGCCGAAGACCTCCAGCGCAGTCTGCCGCGCGCCGCGCATGACGCCCACCAGTGTCGCCGAGGCAAAGCCCGCCCATTCCCCATACCCGACCAGCCAGAGCCTTGGCTCGAGAACCGACCGCGTACCTTGGACGTCGATCTTGCCTTCCGTGTTGACGACTCCCAGCGAGTTCAAGTGTTTCAGAGCCGGCCGAAACCCGGTGCACCAAATTACCGCATCAACCGTACTCTCGCTCCCATCCTCCCAAAGGACGCCGGTCGCGACGAACCTGGTGAATGGGCGCACGGCATGGAGCACGCCACGACCGCGCGCTGCTTGAACCGCCGGGATCATCACGATGTCGCCCAGGCCACCAGGTGGCGGACCTTCCGGCCCTGTCCCTCCCTGAGCCTTCCAACGTTGGGTGGCGCGCTCAAATAGAACCCGCCCGTCGACATCGTCAGGCAGAAAGCTTGGAGGTTGCTGTGTCACCCAGGCCGTCCCGGCCACTTGCGAAACCTCGGCTAGGATTTGGGCTCCGCTATTGCCGCCGCCGACGACCAGAACGGCTTGGCCGGCGAATGGCTCGGGGCCTTGATAATGGGCCGAATGGACCTGACGGCCCCGGAATTGGTCACGGCCTTGGTAGTCGGGGATATGGGGCGCACGCCAGGTGCCGGTGGTGCTGATCACGGCGCCGGCGCGCCAGGTCCCCTTGTCTGTCGCCACCTCCATGCCGTCAGGATCAGCGGTCACGTTCAGGACCTCGACCGGACGTTCGATTCGCAAGCCGTACCGAGCCTCGTAGCGACTCAGATAATCGATGATCTCCTCGCGGCTAGGATAGGCGTCCCGGGTGGGCGCCATCGGCCAGCCCGGGAGTGAACTCCATTGCCCCGGGGAAAAGAGACGCAAGGAGGGCCAAGCGTGACGCCATGCGCCGCCAGCCGCCGGTTCGCCGTCGAGAATGACGAAGGACAGGTTGGTGCGGCGAAGAAAGTAAGCCGTCGCCAAGGCTGATTGGCCACCGCCGATGATCGCGACATCGCGGGTCCGAGTTTCATTGGCGACCATCTCATCACCTCCGCGCAGCTTCGATCGAGAGCACTATCGCTGCTGGGGCGAGGCCCTCGACGCGTTCGGCGGCTTAAAAGCTCATTGAGGACCCTCTGTCCGCTGGATCGTCCAACGCTCGACGACGGTGAGGACCTCGCGATGGCCCGGTGGGGTCGCATAGTCCACCAGGGTGATGATTTGAGGTTGGGCTTCCAGCAGGACGACGCTGTTGGCGCCAGGGTGCGGTGTGAACCCGGACTCGGGTGGTAGGGCCTGGATCGTCTTGTTCAGGCGTTCGATCAGTTCGAAGTCGCGAACTTCGGTGGCATGGGCGGACATCGACAGGCTGTAGGGACCCGCCGCGCCGCCGCCGATGGCGATCGACACCCGCGGGTCTCGGGTAATGTTGGCGAACTTCTGGCTGCCGGTGGCGACCACGAAATAGAGCGCGTGCTCGCGCCGGAAATAGTTCACCAGCGTGACCTGGGGCCAACCGTCGGGTCGGTTCGTCGCCAGGGCCATCAGATGGCGACTGTCGAGGACAGAGAGGATGCGCGCCTGAAGGTTGGCTTCATCGGCGCTCTGCGGGATCTGACTTGAAGGCGGGGGCGTAAGGGGCATTGCTGTCTTCCTTTTCTAGCGGCTGAGATGGGTCATCAAGTTGAGCGGCTTGGCAGGCGCGCGCCCAGGGTTCGGGCCAACCCAAACCAGCCGCCACTGGCGAACCCGACCAGCAGGGCGCTGGCCAACAGGCCCGGTGAGGGCGGCGCGACCTTGAAGATGGCGTCTAGGGTCGGCACAGCGAAGATCAGGGCCAGGAAGCCCGCTGCGGCCGAGGTGATCAGCCAGTAGATCTTGCGATGCGGCGCGAACAGACGCCCCCCTGACGACGAGGCGTCGGCCAGGGCCAGCGTGAGGTTGCCGGCGACAAGCGTCAGGAAGGCCGCGCCTCTGGCCTGCTCCTCCCCTTGATGGCCGAGCGACCAGAGATAGACACCCAACACCCCGGCCAGGACGCCGGCGCCCTGCAACATGGCCAGGCCAAGTTGCCTGGGGCCAAATAGCGGCTCATCACGCGGTCTGGGCGGCTGCTTCATCGCGCCGGCGCCGCCCGGTTCGGCCTCGAACACCATGGCGCAGACCGGATCGATGACCAGTTCCAGAAACACTACGTGCATGGGGTAGAGCAGGGGCGGCAGACCCATGACGATCGGGATCAGCGCCACCCCGGCGATGGGAACGTGGATGGCGGTGATATAGACCAGCGCCTTGCGCAGGTTGGCGAAGATCCGTCGGCCCAATCGGACGCCACCGACGATCGAGGCAAAGCTGTCGTCGAGAATGACGAGGTCGGCGGCCTCGCGGGCCACATCGGTGCCCCTCTGACCCATGGCGATGCCGATATGCGCCGCTTCGAGGGCCGGCGCGTCATTGACGCCGTCGCCGGTCATGGCGACGACCTGGCCGCCGGCCTTGAGAGCCTGGACGATGCGAAGCTTCTGCTCGGGCATGATGCGGGCGAAGACCCGGGTCCGGCCAAGGCGCTCCGCCAGGGCGGCGTCGTCCAGGGCGGCGATCTCGTCGCCGAGCAAGACGCCGCCAGAGACATCCAGGCCCGCCGCCTTGGCGATGGCCAGGGCGGTGGCGGGATGATCGCCGGTGATCATCAGCACGGAGATCCCGGCTTCTCGCGCCTCTCTCAGGGCCGCGGGCACGTCTGGACGGACGGGATCGAGGAAACCGACAAGCCCAGCAAATGCGAACGGCGCCTCCACGGGGTCATCCGGGAAGGGGGTCTTCGTCTGGCAGGAGGCCACGCCCAGGACGCGCAGACCCTGGACGGCGAACTCTTCGACAAGGGAAGTCAAGCGCTCGGCCTGGTCATCGGGCAAGCGGCAAAGCCTGAAGATCGCCTCGGGCGCGCCCTTGGCGGCGGCCTGCCACTCACCTCCGGGCGCTGACCAGACCTGGATCATGGCCATCATTTCGGGGCGAAGCGGCCAGGTCCTGGCGGGCTCACTCGCGGTAACGGGCGAGACCGTGTCGCGTGGCGTCAGGAGCGCTCGAACGGCCTTGTCCATTGGATCGACCGGGCGAACGGCGCAGGCCAGTCCGGCGATCTCCAGCAGTTGCTCCGCGCCGCCGCCAGGCGCTGTATCCGGTTCGACGAGGCAGTCGCCGTCTTCCGTCCACAGGCGCGCGACCCGCATCTTGTTTTGGGTGAGGGTGCCGGTCTTGTCGACGCAGAGAAAGGAGGCGCCGCCCAGCGCCTCGATCGCGGCGCTACGACGGACCAGCACCTTTTGCCTGGCCAGCCGCCCGGCGCCCAGCGCCAGGAAGACGGCCAGCACCATCGGGAATTCCTCGGGGATCAGGGCGATGGCGACAGTGATCCCGGCCAGCATGCCCCCGACCCAGTCCTGGCGCAGCAGACCGTAGGCAAGGGTGACGAGGCCGCAAAAGGCGATGGCCGCCAGGCCAAGCAGCGTGACCAGGCGTCCGGCCGTTTTTTGCAGCGGCGTAGGCTCATGGACGATGGCCGCCAGCGACACCCCGATCTTGCCCAGCGCCGTCCTGGGACCGGTCTTTCCAATCCGGGCCACGGCCTGGCCGCGAACCACCAAGGTGCCGGAGAACAGATAGGGTCCCGTCTCGGCGCCGGGATCGGTGTCGGCATCGGCCGTTTCACCGTCCGTCAGCGGACGTTTTGAAACCGGTGCGGACTCGCCCGTCAACGCGGACTCGTCGACGCTCAGGACGTCGCCGGCCACCAGCGCGCCGTCGGCGGGCAGGCGCTCGCCTTCGCCAACCAACACGATGTCGCCGGGGACCAGGTCACGCGCGGCCAGGCGCGCTTCTACCCCATCGCGGATTACCCGGGCGTGCGGTTGCGAGAGATCACGCAGCGCCGAAAGGGCGCGCTCGCTACGGGCTTCCTGCAGGACCACCAAGCCGATGGTGGCTAAGGCCCCGGCCATCAGGAATAAGCCCTCGCCCAGGTCTCCGAGCACCAGATAGAGGCCGGCGGCGCCGATCAGCAGCAGGAACATCGGCTCACGCAGGGTGTCGAGGATGATCCGCGCCAGCCCTCGGGCCGAGGCTTGCGGCAGGGCGTTGGGACCAAATTCGGACAGGCGCTGGGCGACCTCGGTCTTGGTCAGTCCCCTCAGGACGTCGCGTGCCATAGTGCAGATCCGATCCGCCGGCGCTCGCCGGTCTTAGAGGTCAGTGCGACAGAAGGACGGGGCAGCCTGGACGCGCCAGCATGTGCTGGGTGGCGCCGCCCAGCAGGAATTCCTGGGTGCGGGAATGGCCGTAGGCGCCCATGACCAGCAGGTTCGGCGCCGTCCCATCGAGATATCGGTCAAAGGCCGGTCCGATCGCTTCCCCGCCGGCATCCACCTCGTCCAGCGTGGTGTTGACCCCATGAGCAGCCAGATGACGCTGCGCCTGGGCGCCGGTCGTCGATAGGACGCCA
>JACMOF010000406.1 GCA_014378155.1 Caulobacter sp.
GATGGTCAAGCCGACCGACGCCATCCGTTTCGATACCGACGAGCACCGGCGCTGGTACAAGCGGTTCTGGACCGGAACCTGCGATCACCTGCCGTTCTGTTTCGGCGGTTCGCCCAACTGGAACGACATCGTCGGCAAGTTGCTGGTCAAGGGCGGTCCGGCCGAACAGCCCGCATTGCTGCCAAGAGCCTGTCGCCTGGGTCAACTGATCGGGCTGGAATGGGCCAAGGACAAGAGCGTGCAAAAGATCAGCACCAAGGACCTCAAGACCTTCAACGCCATGCTGGAAGCGGCGGGCGATCCGCTGAAGGGCGTCGAGGCGGTCGAAGCCAAGGCCTGGGTCATGGCGGCCACACGGTAGCGATCCGTCCTCACCCGTGAAACGGGGAGGCGTCCGCCGCGCCCCGAACCCCGTACCTCCTGCGAAAGGAGACACGGCATGCATTTACGAAACATCGTGGCGATCCCCACCACCGCGATCGTCCTGGCCACCTCCGCCCACGCCGCCGCCCTGTCGCCCAAGGCGCAGGCGGCCCTGGCGCGCGGCGAGGCCTATGCCGAGGTCACCCCCGATCCGGACGGGGTCTCGGGCAAGGTCTCGGCGGTGATCGACATCGAGGCCTCGCCGGCCAAGGTCTGGAGCGTGATGACCGACTGCGTCACAGCCGGCAAGATGGTCACCAACCTCGCCCGCTGCACCATCGTCTCGGGCGACATCAAGCGGGGGTCCGACGTGCGTGAACACGTCACCCACCGGAGTCTGTTCCTGCCGGCCATGCGCATTGTCTTCCGCTCGGTCTATGAGCCCTTCACCCGCATCCGCTTCGAGCGGGTGGGCGGCGATCTAAAGGTGGAGCAAGGCGAGTGGCGGCTGCTGGCCTTGCGGGGTGGCGCGGCCACCCGGGTGTTCTATGAAAACCGCCTGGCTGTGGATTTGCCCATCCCTCGGGCCCTGCTGCGCGAAGGCCTGCGCAAGGACACGCCCAAGGTGCTGCTCAATCTGCGGAAGGCTTGTCTGGCGGCGGCATAGGTTGGGGACATGGCTATGAGCATGTCCCCATCGGCTGTCAGCCATGGAACGGGCCACGCCCACAGCCGTTGTTAAGGTCCATTTCGAGGACATCATCATGGCTGACCAAATCGTGCCGCAGGACGGCTCGCAACCCGGCGTGTTGGGTGACTTTTCGCAAGCCCAGGACCTCGGCCAGCCCGGCCACCCCGAGGACCGGGTCTCCGAGACCGACGTCAAGGAAGCCTTCCAGAACGAAAATACCCCGACCACCCGCGCGGTCGAGCCCCCGCCCGAGGGCGAGAAGCACGACCAATTGGCCGAGCATCTGGAGATCGCCGAAGATCGCCAGGAAGCCCTGATCGACGAGAGCCTGGAAGAAAGCTTCCCGGCGTCCGATCCGCCCAGCGCCAAGCACATCACCTGATCCCCACCCCAAACGCCGCCCGGTCTCAAGACCGGGCGGCGTTTTTCTTTGAGCGGTGCTCGCGCCGAGGATCTAGAGCATTTTTCGAGCGAAGTGGTTCCGGTCCGCGTGAAGAAAAATGCGTCAAAACAGAAGATTAGAGCTCACGGCCTGACGCAGTCAGGTCGGGAAATGCTCTAGTGGTCGGCGGGCGGGGTCTGCGGCGCGTCGCCCTGACGGCGAGCCC
>JACMOF010000407.1 GCA_014378155.1 Caulobacter sp.
CCCGGCGGCGCGCCGCTGGCCGCCCAGGCCAAGCTGGTCGCTGGCGCCGTTGAAACCAATCCCGCCGCTCAGCGCGCCGGCTTGTCGGCCGCCGCCGATTTGCTGCAGCGTGACCCGAGCCCCCCCATGGCCGCGGCCGAGACCGCCCAGCGCGCCGCCGGCGGCGAGGCCATGGCCGTGGCGGTGGTCGGCTCCACCGCCCCCCTGGCGGTTGCCGGTCGCGACCCGTCAGCCGACTGGATGGTCGCCGCCCGCGCCGCCGCTGCATCGGGCCGTAATGTCTGGATCGGCGCGCCGACCTCCGGCAGGCTCTATGTGGCCGTCGCGACGCCCGTCGGGGGCGGGCGCGGCTTCGTAATCGCCTCCAGCGATCCCTCGCGCCTGATCGCCGCTTCCCCCAAGGGCGCGGCCAGCGCCCTGATGCTGGCCGACGGCCGGATACTGGCCTCCTCCGGCCGACCCATCCAGGGCGCCGCCAACTTGCGCGAGGCCTTCTCCCTATCGGTCGAGGAC
This sequence comes from Caulobacter sp., assembly GCA_014378155.1. GTDB lineage: Bacteria > Pseudomonadota > Alphaproteobacteria > Caulobacterales > Caulobacteraceae > Caulobacter. Next base: position 514 of record JACMOF010000407.1, read on the forward strand.
GTCAGCGACAGCGCCTCCGCCCTGCGCGGCCAGTCCGCCGATGGCCAGGCGCTGGATGTTGCGGTGCAGCCTCTGGCCCAAGGCGCTCTGTTGGCCGCCGCCAGCGCTCAATCGCGCACCGTGGCCAATGTTGATCGCCAAGTGATGCAAGGCGCGTTCTCGCTGCTGGCCCCGCTGGCCGTTGGCATCGCTTTGGCCCTGATGTTGATGCTGCAGAGCCGCCGGGTCGAGACCGCGCAGAAGGAGTTTGTCGACAGCGAGCAGCGCTTCCGCCTCGCCGTGGAAGCCGCCCGCTGCGGCATTTGGGAATGGGAGCTGGGCGCCGACCAGGTGTTCATGTCCGACGTCACCGGCGCGATGTTCGGCTGGGGCGGCGGCGGAGTGGTGGGCGGACAGGAGCTGCTGGACCGCGTGTCGGTCGACCATCGCGACAAGCTTCGCCAGGCCCTCGCCAATGCCGCCATGTACGGCGCCTTCGACGTATCGTTCCGGGTGCCGGGTCGCGACGGAGGTCGCTCGATCTGGGTCGACGCCCGCGGCCAGGGCTTTGGCAAGCCCGGCGAGGACGGCTATTCGCGGATCATCGGCGTGGCGCTCGATGTCACCGAGGAGCGTCTGGCCCAGGCCCGTGCTCAAGCCGCCGAGAACCGCCTGCGCGACGCCATCGAGAGCGTGTCTGAAGCCTTCGTGCTGTGGGACCGCCAGGGCCGGCTGCTGATGTGCAACCGTAACTATCGCAACGTCTTCAACCTCGAGCCCAAGCTGCTCAAGCCTGGGGCCCCGCGCAGCGAGGTCAACCGCTTCGCCGCCCTGGCCATCAAGCACGACCAACCCGCCCCGGACGGCGCCAAGGGCGTGCGCGAGGCCGAGCTGAACGACGGCCGCTGGATACAGATCAGCGAGCGCCGCACGGCTGAAGGCGGCCTGGTGATGACCGCCGCCGACATCACCGCCATCAAGAACCAGGAAGAAGCCCGCCGCCTGAATGAGGAGCAGCTCCAATACGCCGTGACAGGCCTTGAGCGCAGCCAGGAGCAGCTGGCCGAGCTGGCCCGCAAGTACGAGATGGAGAAGGTCAAGGCCGAGGGCGCCAACAAGGCCAAGAGCGAGTTCCTGGCCAATATGAGCCACGAGTTGCGGACGCCGCTGAACGCCATCAACGGCTTCTCCGAGATCATGATGAACGAGATGTTCGGCAAGCTCGGCGACGCCCGTTACAAGGGCTACAGCCTCGACATCCACAATTCCGGCCAGCACCTGCTGGCCCTGATCAACGACATCCTCGACATGTCGAAGATCGAGGCCGGCAAGATGAACCTGAAATTTGAGCCGCTGAGCCTGGAGGACGTCACCGAGGACGCCGTGCGCCTGGTGCGCAATCGCGCCGAGGCCGCCGGCCTGCAGCTGGAGATCGACTTCCCGGCCCTCCCCGAGGTCGAGGCCGACTACCGCGCGGTCAAGCAGGTGCTGCTAAACCTGCTGTCCAACGCCATCAAGTTCACGCCCCGCGCCGGCCGTGTCACCGTACGGGCCGAGATGCGCCGTGATCCGCTGGGCGAGCGCGTCCGCGTCTCCGTTATCGACACCGGCATTGGTATCGCCGCCGAGGATCTGGCCCGCCTGGCCAAGCCGTTCGAGCAGGTCGAGAGCCAACACGCCAAGACCACCCAAGGTACTGGCCTGGGCCTGGCCCTGACCAAGTCGCTGGTCGAGATGCACGACGGCTCGCTGGAAATGACCAGCGCCCCGGGCGAGGGCACCACGGTCAGCTTCGTGCTGCCGATCAACCAGGGCGGTCTGTCGTCCCTGCGCGACTTCGCGGCGGCGTGATCCGGGCTTGAAGAAGGTGCTGTTCGTCTGCAGCCAGAACAAGCTGCGCAGCCCCACGGCCGAGCAGGTGTTCTCGACCTGGCCGGACCTGGAAGTCTCTTCGGCCGGCACCAATAATGACGCCAAAAACCCGCTGACGGGTGAGCTGGTGGCCTGGGCGGACGTGATCTTCGTGATGGAGAAAGCCCATCGCAACAAGCTGGCCAAGCGCTTCAAGCGCCAGCTGAAGGCGCGGCTGGTTTGCCTGGATATTCCAGATGACTACGCCTTCATGGATTCCGCGCTGGTGAGCTTGCTGCGGGCCAGGGTCGTACCCTACCTGCGCTGAGCGTTATCGCATTCGTCGCCAGCGTCAATGAGCTAACTCTCGAGCGGCGCAATGGCTATTCCTGGTTCAATACCAGCCCGAAAAAGGCGCTTGAGGCCTATGCCACCTGGAAAAAGGCCCATTCTGCGGCGAGGTGAAGCTCCGTCACAAACCCTTGGCCAAATTCACGCCGAAGTGTCGCAACCTTCGCCTAACACCCCCTCCAACACGCGTCCGCAATCGGACGACTCTGGAGGGGTTCCATGTCCAAGATTTTCAATCGGAAAGCGCTGCTGGCCGCCTGCGCGTTGGGTACGTTAACGCTGGTTACCGCCGCCAACGCCGCCGAAACCGCAGCAACCGTGCCGGCCGCGGAGCCCAACGACATCAACGCCGTCGAGCAGGTGCTGGTCACCAGCCTATCGACCACCCGCTCGGCCGTGCAGCTATCTGGTTCGGAAATGCAGAAGATCCTGCCAGGCCTGTCGCCAATGAAAGCCATCCAGACCCTGCCGGGGGTGATGTATGTCACCGCCGATCCCTGGGGCAACAACGAGCAGAACACCTCGTTGTTCATCCATGGATTCAACGGTCAACAGTTGGGCTACACGCTCGACGGCGTGCCGCTGGGCGACCAGAGCTACGGCAACTACAACGGCCTGTCGCCGCAGCGCGCGGTGATTAGCGAAGTGGTCGGCAAGGTCATCCTGTCGTCAGGCGCCGGCGCGCTGGGCACCGCCTCGACCAGCAACCTGGGCGGCGCGATCGAGACCTTCAGCAACGACCCGCGCGCCGAATTCGGCGGACAGTTCAACCAGACGCTGGGCAGCTACGACACCAGCCGCACCTTCGTGCGCCTCGACACGGGCGCGTTCGCCGGGAACAACAGCCTCTATCTCGCCTACGCCCATCAGAAAGCTCGCGCCTGGGACTTCAACGGCAAGCAGGGCGGCGACCAGGCCAACCTGAAATACGTGAACGACGGCGAGCACGGCAAGCTGACCTTCTACCTGTCCTATTCGGACAAGATCGAACCGAACGAGGACGGCACCACCCGCTATTTCCCCAGTCGCGCAAATCGGCCGACGGACGCCTACCAGCCCTATACCCGCCCGTTCCTTTATCCGGACTTCGCCGCCGCCCTGGCTTATCTGGACGCAGCCGGCAACTATCCGGCTTCGCAGGGCGACAACTATCGCAACTATTTCAGCGCCGCCCAGCGCAAAGACTATCTCACCTACATCAAGTATGACGCCAAGCTGAGCGACAACGTCACCTGGTCGAACCAAGTCTACTATCATGACGACCACGGCCGCGGCATCGTCGCCGGCCCGATCCGGGTGGCGGGCCTGCCGAACCTGTTCAACTTCTACTTCCCGGGCCAAGACCTGAAGAAGGTGTTTGGTAATTCGGGTTTCGCCACCCGCACCACCGAGTACCAGATCGACCGCGTGGGCGGCATCTCGACCCTGAACGCCACGTTCGGCGAGCACCAGATCGAGGCCGGGTTCTGGTACGAGCACAACAAGTCGTCGGCCTATCGCCGCTGGTACCCGTTCGACGTCAACCATCCGACCTCGCCCTATGACGTGCCCACCGGCTGGCTGATCACCCAGTACGGCAGCGAGATCGACAACAAGGTCTACCAGTTCCACGTCCAGGATCAGTGGCGCATCCGCGAGAACCTGGTGTTGCAGGGCGGCTTCAAGAGCAGCGTGCAGGACGCGACCGGCGCGGTGGCGGTGCAGCCCATCGTCGGTTCGCTGGTCAACTCGATCGGCCTGCCGGTCGGCAACATCAAGACCAAGGAATGGTTCCTGCCCCAGATCGGCGCGGTGTGGACCGCTTCGACGGGCGACGAGTTGTTCGTCAACATCCAGAAGAACCTGCGCCACTTCCAGACCTATGGTGGTGGCGGCCTGTCGCCGTTCAGCCTGGGCAGCCAGGCGGCGTTCGACCAGTTCAAGAAGAGCGCCGACCCGGAGACCGCCTGGACCTACGAGGCCGGCCTACGGGGCAAGCGCGAGATCGCGTTCGGCCCGTTCACCGCGATCGACGGCCAAGTGAGCGTTTATCACACCGACTTCAGCAACCGCCTGCTGGGCGTGGCCCCTTCGGCGGCCGCGATTTCGATCATCGGCGGCGCGGCGATCGTCCAGAACGTGGGCAGCGTCAAGACCGACGGCGTCGACGTGGCCGCCACCCTGCACATCGGCGAACACTTCTCGTTCTACAACGCGCTTTCGTACAACCGCTCGGTCTATCAGGACGACTACACCAGCGGCTCGACCACGATTGGCGGCGTCATCACCCCGACCGTCGTGCACATCGCCGACAAGAAGGTGCCCGGCAGCCCCGAATGGCTAAACAAGTTCGTGGCCACCGGCAATTTCGGCAATTTTGAAATCCAGGTGATCGGCGACTTCGTCGGCGACCGCTTCGCCACTTACACCAACGACCTGAAGGTCAACAGCTACATGCTGTACAGCCTGCAGGTCAGCTATGACTTTGAGACCCCGGCCAGCTGGCCGGTGAAGGGCCTGAAGCTGAGCGGCAACGTCACCAACCTGACCGACGAGGAGGGCGACCTGAACGTCACCGTCTCGCAACCGGCTGGCAGCTACAGCACCTTCCCCATCCCGCCGATCCAGGGTTTCGTCACCCTGTCCACGCGGTTCTAGAGACGGGCGACTCGCCGCCTTTTCTTCTCCCCTTTCCGGGGCGAGTCACGCCTGCATCGAGCGGCCCGGACCTGGTCCGGGGCGCCTTTCGTTCGGAACGCAAAGCAGCAGATTTCGCCTTCCGCCGCTTTGTGCCGGGCTTGGCAAATGGTGAGGTCAAGGCCTCAGCAGAGAGACCTCCCATGTCCCTGACCCTGCACATGCAGCCGCTGGCCTCTTGCTGCTGGAAGGTTCTGATCGCGTTCTATGAGAACGACACGCCGTTCGAGGCAAAAATCGTTGATCTAAGTGACCCGGCCGAGACAGCGGCGTTCCAGGCGCTGTGGCCGACCAGCAAGATGCCTTTGCTGCGTGACGACGCGCGGGATCAGACTGTGCGGGAGACGCCGGTCATCATCGAATATCTACAGACGTGGTCTCCGGGTCCGGTCCGCTTCATCCCCGGCGGGGCAGAGGCCGCGCTGGACGTGCGCCTGATGGATCGCCTGTTCGACCTCTATGTCCAGGAGCCGATGCAGAAGATCGTCGGCGACCAGATCAGGCCGGCTGTCGCCAAGGATTCCTACTGCGTGGCCCAAGCTCCCGCTCAGTTGGCGATGGCCTATGACCTGATCGAGGCGCGCCTGGCGGATCGGCCCTGGGCGGCGGGCGAGGTTTGAGGACTAGCCGACTGCGCCGCCGCTTCGGCACTGTTCTATGCCGACAGGGTGGTGCCGCTGGC
>JACMOF010000043.1 GCA_014378155.1 Caulobacter sp.
GAGATGGCGCGCGCGCTTCAGGCCCTGGGCTGCGACTACGGCCAGGGCTTCGGCTACGCCCCGGCCCTGTCGCCGCAGGAGGCCGAGGTCTATCTGAACGAGGCCTATGTGGACGGCGCCGCGCCGGTGAAGGCGCGGGGTTAGAGGGCCAGCGGCTTACTCACTTGCCCCCAGCCTTTCTAAGCCCGCCCCGCCTGGGCTGACAGCTGGTCGGCGGTTATGCCGATCTTGGCCAGGGCCATGGTCCATTTGTTGTCGTAGTCGTCGCCAAACAGCAGCGCTTCGTCGGCCTCGCAGATCAGCCAGACATTGTCGCGCAGCTCCTGCTCCAACTGGCCGGGGCCCCAGCCGGAATAGCCAAGGGCCAGTATGGCCTGGCGCGGTCGGTGGGCGCGGCTGCCCAGGGCGTCCAGCACGTCACGGGTGACGGTCAGGGCCAAGCCATCGGCCACGGACACCGTCGAATCGGGTGAGACGAAGTCGTCGGTGTGCAGGACAAAGCCCCGCTCGCGCTCCACGGGCCCGCCCAGCATCACCAGATGCGACAGGGCGTGAGCCTCGGGCTCGACGCCGAGATTGTTGAGCAGTTCGTACAGGGTCAGCCCCTCGGCCGGGCGATTGACCGCCAGCCCCATGGCCTGTTCGGCGTCGTGGGCGCACAGGTACAGCACCGCGCGCTCGAAGCGTGGATCCTCGATGCCAGGCATGGCGACCAGCATCTGGCCGGCGAGAAACGCGGGCTCGGATTTGCCGAGATCGATGTGCGGGTGGTCCATGATCAGAGGATCGGGGCGGACGGCGGCAGTTTCAAGTCCAACCTTTCCTTGGCGATCGGCCTTGGCGGCTTTATCTCCGATCCGCTCCCTCAACGAACAGGAACTCCGCACATGGCGATCAAGGTTGGCGACACGCTTCCTTCGGCGACTTTCATGACTTTCACCGCCGAGGGCCCGGCCCCGGTGACCACCGACGAACTGTTCAAGGGCAAGACCGTCGCCCTGTTCGCCGTACCCGGCGCCTTCACCCCCACCTGCTCGGCCAAGCACCTGCCGGGCTTCAAGGACCATGTCGCTGACTTCAAGGCCAAGGGCGTCGACACGATCGCCTGCGTCTCGGTCAACGACGTCTTCGTGATGAAGGCCTGGGCCGCCGACCAGGGCATCACCGACGAGGTCCTGCTGCTGGCCGACGGCAATGGCGCCTTCACCCAGGCGGTCGGCCTGGACTTCGACGGCAGCAAGTTCGGCATGGGCCTGCGCTCGCAGCGCTATTCGCTGATCGCCAAGGACGGCGTGGTCGAGACGCTGAACGTGGAAGAGGGCGGGGACTTCAAGGTGTCGTCGGCGGACTACATGCTGGGTCAGCTGTAGGGTTTTCGATCGGGGACATGCATTTGTGCGTGTCCCCAACCGGAAGTGCGGGCGGTCTTGACCTCAAGGTCCGACTTCTGTGCGTTTGATGGGGACACGCACAAGTGCATGTGCCCGGTCAGATCATTAAACGCCCAGCATCTCCGCCGTCACGCCTTCCAGATCCGCAGCCCCCGCCGTCACCCCCGCCACCTGGCCCGGCACGCTCGCCAAAACGTTCTCCCCATAGACACGCGCCAGCGCCAGCCGCACGCCGTGCGGCTCGGCCAGCGCGCCTTTGATCAGCATCCAGCCGCCCAACACGTCGCCTAGCAGCTTCAGATAGGCCGTTGCCCCCGACAACGCGTCCGGCATGGCCCGGGCCCGGCGTTCGATCAGCCAGGCCGTGGCCGAACTGGCCGCGTTGAGGGCGGCGTCAAAGCGCAGGGCCACGCCGGCCAAGGCCTCGATCGCGGCTATTGCCTCCAGCGTATCGCGCATGTCGTCCATCAGGTCGCCAATCGCCCGGCCCTCGCCCAGCATCAGCTTGCGGCCGATCAGGTCGATGGCCTGGATGCCGTTGGCGCCCTCGTAGATCGGGTTGATCCGGGCGTCGCGATAGTGCTGGGCCGCGCCGGTCTCCTCGATGAAGCCCATGCCGCCGTGGATCTGCACGCCCTGGGAGGCCACCTCGACGCCCATGTCGGTGGACCAGGCCTTGGCGATCGGGGTCAGCAGCTCGTCGCGCAGCTTGGCGCTCGCGCGAGCCTCTTCCGTTTCGGCGTGGCGTGAAAGGTCGGCGGCCACGGCCGTGGAGAGGCAGATCCCGCGCGCCGCCTCGATACGGGCCTTCATCAGCAGCAAGGTGCGGCGGATGTCGGGATGGTCGAACAGCCGGGCGGGATAGGCGCCCGTCCAGGCCGAGCGGCCTTGCGTGCGTTCCAGCGAGAAGGCCAGGGCCTGCTGATAGGCCCGCTCGGCGATGGCCACGCCCTGGGTTCCGACCTGCAGCCGCGCGGCGTTCATCATCGTGAACATGTGGGCCAGGCCCTTGCCCAACTCGCCCACCAGGGTGGCCTTGGCCCCCTCGTACAGCATCACGCAGGTGGGCGAGCCGTGGATGCCCAGCTTGTGCTCCAGCCCGCCCACCCGCAGGGCGTTGGCCACGCCCAGCACGCCATCCTCGCCGACCAGAATCTTCGGCGCCAGGAACAGCGAGATGCCCTTGACGCCGGGCGGCGCGTCGGGCGTGCGGGCCAAAACGAGGTGGCAGACATTGTCGGCCACGTCGTGGTCGCCCCAGGTGATGTAGATCTTCTGGCCGACCAGGGCGTACCCGCCCTCACCATCGGGCGTGGCCATCGTCGTCAGGGCCGCCAGGTCCGAGCCGGCCTGGGGCTCGGTCAGGTTCATGGTGCCGGTCCATTCGCCCGAGACCAGCCGGGGCAGATAGAGCCGCTGCTGGCTTTCCGAACCATGGCTGGCCAGGGCCTCGATCGCCGCCAGGGTCAGCATCGGGCACAGGCCGAACGCCATGTTGGCGGCGTGGACCATCTCGAAGACGGCGATTTCCAGCGTCTTGGGCAAGCCCTGGCCGCCGTGCTTCGGATCGGCCGCCAGGCTGTTCCAGCCGGCCTGGGCGAAGGCCTTGTAGGCGGCGGGGAAGCCTGGCGAGGTGCGGACCACGCCATTGTCCAGCCGCGCGGGCGTCAGGTCGCCGGCCCGGTTGATCGGGGCCAGAATCTCGCTGGCGAAGACGCCGGCCGCGTCGAGAACCGCGTCCACCGTGTCGGCGTCGGCCTCGGGAAAGGCCGCGGCCAGGCGGTCGAAGCCGGCCACATGGCGCAGGGCGAAGGCGAGGTCGCGAACGGGCGCGCGGTAGGTCATGAGGGAGGTCCGATCCAGGGGACGGCGAGGTGAACCCTGTTTAGAGACGGCCGCCGCGTGTGCAAAGCCGAAGGGATCACGGCTTCGTGAAGCGCTGACCCTTTATCGCTGGGCCAAGCTTCCCAAGTTGGGGTTCAGCAACTATTTCTATTACAGTTTGGAGACTGCCCATGAACCGCCGTTTCGCCTCCGCCCTCCTGGCCGGCGCTCTTCTGCTCGCTCCGGCGGCCCTTCCCGCCGTCGCCTCGGCGCAGGCCGTCGCCACCGACCCGGCCCAGGCTCCGGCCGGCAATTGGACGATCGACAAGAAGCACGCCAGCCTCGAGATGAAGGTCTCGCACTTCGGCACGTCGCACTACACCTTCCGCTTCGCGCGCGAAGCCATCGACGGTTCTTACGTCTATGACCCGGCCAAGCCGCTGGCCACCAAGGTGTCGATCACCATCGACGCCGCCGCCGTCGATACTGGCCTGCCGGACTTCAACAAGGAAATCGGCACGGACCCCAAGTTCTTCAACGCCGGCCAATATCCCAAGATCACCTTCGTCTCGACCAAGGTCGAACCCGGCAAGCTGACGGGCGACCTGACCTTTCGCGGCGTGACCAAGCCGGTGACCCTGGACGTCAAATATAACGGCTACGCCAAGACCCCGTTCGGCTCGCAGATCATGGGCTTCTCGGCCACCGGCACGATCAAGCGCTCGGACTTCGGCTTCACCCACCTGAAGGGCCTGGTCGGCGACGACGTCGATCTGGAAATCGAAGCCGAGTTCAATCCGAAGAAGTAGGGTTGGATTCGAAACCCGCGATTTCTGACGAGGTACGCCATGACCACCGAGTCGACCGTTGAGACCGCCTCGGTGGCGGGACGCACGCGATACACGCCCCCTTCTCGCTACACGACGGTGGCGATCATCCTGCACTGGCTGATCGCCGCCGCCATCATCTTCCAGATCATCCTGGGCTGGCGGATGGGGGACGGTCCCAAGGGGCCGACCACCTACGCGATCTTTCAACTGCACAAGTCGATCGGCATCACCATCCTGCTGCCCAGCCTGGGCCGGCTGGCCTGGCGGCTGACCCACAGGCCGCCGCCGCACCCGGTGGGGCAACCCCGCTGGGAGACGATCGCCTCGCAAGTGGTCCACGTGGCCTTCTACGTGATCATGATCGGACTGCCGGTCACCGGCTGGATCATCGTCTCGACCAGCCGGCTGCCGATCCCGACCGTGCTGTTTGGCGCGATCCCCTGGCCGCACCTGCCGTTCCTGCCCGAGCTGGCGGCCGGTCCCAAACATCTGTGGAATCAGGTCGGCGAGCTGGGTCACGGCCTGCTGGTCAAGACCACCTATCTGCTGCTGGCCCTGCACCTGGGGGCGGTGGCCAAGCACCAGATTCTCGACCGCGACGCCGTTTTCGGCCACATGGCGGCTGGCGCCAAGCCGGGTTGGAAAGAGCCGCGCGCCTGGCTGGCCGCCGCAGGACTCATCGCGGTGGTCGCCGCCGGCTATCTCTACATGCCGTCGGTGAAGGCCAAGACGCCGGCGGCGTCCGCTGAGGTCGCCGCCGCCCGGGCTGGCACGCCGAGCGCCGAGCCGGCGACACCGGCCGAAGCCGCGACCATCGCGCCCACTCCGTTGACCCCTCCCGCCGAAGTCGCCGCCTCCGCCGAGTCGGACAAGGCGCTGAAGGACCCCGTCGCCTGGACTGTGGCCAAGAGCTCGACCCTGGGCTTCTCCGCCGCCTGGGAAGACAACACCATCCAGGGTCAGTTCAAGCGCTGGACCGCCGACATCCTGTTCTCGCCCGACGCCCTCGACCGCTCGAAGCTGACGGTCAGCATTGACATGGCGTCGGCCGCCACCGGCGACGACCAGCGCGACGCCAGCCTGCCCAGCGAGGACTTCTTCGCGGCTGCGACCCATCCCAAGGCTGTCTTCACGGCCAGCAAGTTCCGCAAGACCGGCGAGGGCCGGTTCGTCGCCGACGGCGTGCTGGATCTGCGCGGGGTCAAGAAGCCCGTCAGCCTGCCGTTCTTGCTGAAGATCGACGGCGACACGGCCACGGCGCGCGGTGTAACCACCCTGGACCGGACGGTGTTCGGGGTAGGACAGGGTGAATGGGCGTCGACGAGCGAGATCGGGGCGAAGGTGAAGGTCAGCTTCGCCATCGCGGCCAAGCGGAAATAGACCCGCAAGTCCTTGGGGCCGCGTGGGCGCTCGCCGCCGGCGGCCTGGTGCTCCTACCGACCGAGACGGTCTATGGCCTGGGGGCCGACGCCTCGAACCCGACCGCCGTGGCGGCGATCTTCGAGGCCAAGGGCCGCCCGCGCTTCAACCCGCTGATCGCCCATGTCCACGACGTCGAGACCGCCGCGCGGATCGCCGTGGTCGATGATCGCGCCCTGGCCCTGGCCGCCGCCTTCTGGCCCGGCCCGCTGACGATCGTCGCCCCGATCCGCGACACCGCCGCCGTCTGCGATCTGGCCCGGGCGGGTCTCGACACCGTGGCCATCCGGGTGCCCGGCCACCCCCTGTCGCGCGCCGTGCTGGCGGCGTTTGGCGGTCCGGTCGTCGCGCCCTCGGCCAATCGCTCGGGCCGGCCGAGCCCCACCACCTTTGCCGACGCCTTCGCCGAGACCGGCGACAAGACCGCCGCCGCCCTGGACGGCGGGCCCTGCGACGTCGGGCTGGAAAGCACGGTTGTGGCGGTGCTCGACGGTCCGGTGAGACTGCTGCGCCCCGGCGCCGTGACTCGCGCCCAGCTGGAGGCCGTGGTCGGCCCGCTGGCCGAGGCGCAGAATGACGCCAAGCGCTCGCCCGGCAGGCTGGCCCTGCACTATGCCCCCGACGCGCCGGTGCGGATCAATGCCGAGACCCCGGCGGCGGGCGAGGCGTTCCTGGCCTTTGGGCCATGGCCGCAAGGGGATAGGGTGTTCAATCTCAGCCCCTCGGGCGATCTGGCGGAGGCGGCGGCAAACCTGTTCGCGTTCCTTCGCGCCGCCGACCGCACTCAGCCGACAGCCATCGCTGTTGCGCCGATCCCGGGCGAGGGCCTGGGCGAAGCGATCAATGACCGGCTGCGGCGCGCGGCCGGTTTCATAGGATAGAGCCGATGAAATTCCGCATCATGTATATCGAGGACAAGTCCAAGGGGCTGAACGGTCCGGCGCGGATCGGGCGCGTCCGGCTGTCGAAGACCGGCGAGACGCTCTACTACGCCGGCCGGGCCTTTGAGGCGCTGCGCAATTCAGGCCTGAAGGCCAATTTCACCGACGTCGACACGGGCCACCCCTTCTGGATCGCCAAGGCGCGCAAGGATGGCGGCGACCGATTGTTCAAGGGCGCGGGCGATCCGCCGGTGATCGACGACGACGTGCGCGAGGACTATTGGCGCGACGTGCGCGGCATGCCGGATCCGGACGTGGCGGGCTAGGCGTCCAGCGCCGAGCGGACGTCGGTCATCGGAAAGTCGTCGCCCTTGTAGAGCAGTGGCGCGTCTAAGGTTTTGGCTAGGGCGTATGCGAAGCAGTCGGCGAGGTTCAGTTTCGCGGGATGATAACCTCGGCCATAGGCGAGATAGGCATTGAGCGCCGCCGCCGCGAGATTTTCATCGGGCATGACCTTTACACTCAGATGATTTAGCCAATGGTCGAGATCGTCTTGACTTGGGATCCGACCTCGGCCGATCAAGATGAGCCCGGTCTCGACATAGTTCACCGCCGATATGCAGGAGGGGCTGTGCTCCAGGGCCTTTAGAAAGCGCTCTGCCTCCGGCTCGCCATCGCCAATGGCGACAAGGGCCGAGGCATCGACGACGATCACCTATCGTCCTGCCGGTCAGTGACGCCCGGAATCTCCCATAGCGCGTCGAAATCGGCCTTCGTGACGTTGAGTTTCATCTGATCCAGACCGGTCTTACGGCGAAATTCCGCAGTCGCCGCGCGCATGCTTTCCAGGGTTCGGCGGGGTGGCTCGGGCTGCTCGCGCGCCAGCGCCTCGCGTGCCAGGGCGCCGATGACTCCGGTGATCGTCTGACCGCGCAGGGTCGCGATCTCGCGGACAACCTTCTCGGTCTCGGGATTCTTGATGAAGATGCCCATCGCGGCCTCCAATATATGCCTAGTATATATTGTTCTCGGCCGCCTCGGAAGCGTATCCTCCGCCACCATGACCAAGCCCCTCCCCGCCGACACCCTGTCCCGCCTGAAGGCCGTGCTCGGCGAGGGCGGGTGGAGCCAGGACCCTGATCGCCTGGAGCCCAAGCGGGTGGAATGGCGCGGGCGCTGGCGGGGCGAGACGCCCTTGCTGGTGCTGCCGCGCTCCACCGCCGAAGTCGCCGCCGTGGTCGGCATCTGCGCCGCCGA
>JACMOF010000408.1 GCA_014378155.1 Caulobacter sp.
GCGGCGGTCTTGTCGCCCTTCTTCCAGAACATCACCTTGCTGGCGAAGCTCTCGTCCTTGTGGGCCAGGTCGCCGTTCTCGTCATCAACGACGAAGCGGATCAGCGGGTCGGCCTTGTCGACGCCGGCCTTGGCGACCAGCAGCTTCTCGCCGTCGGAGCGGCCGGCGGCGTTGCTCTGGCCAATCAGGGCCTGGCGTGCGGCGCTTTCCGGCTGCAGTTCCTGCGGGCGCGGCTCGCCGGGGGCCGGCGGGCGCAGGCTGTAATCCGGCGGCACGACCAGCGGCGCCTTGGTGACGACGCGGAACTCATCCGGCACCACCTTGGCCATGCCGAGGGCCTTGGAGGTCGATTGGCAGCCGGCCAGGCCGGCAGCGGCCACTGCGGCCAGGACGCCAAGGGTCGCGACCCGATTGAAACTCATGAAAACCGTGCTCCAGCGGCCCGCCCCCGGGTAGGCCAAATTTCGGACGCCCTCGATACGACATCCGGGGCCGGGCGCCAATCTTCCTTGGAAACGTGGCGCCGTTAAGGCTTCAGAGGCCGTGCCCGTCGGGATGGGCCAGCTTTTTTTCTTCCGACAGGAAGCTGTCCAGCAGCAGCAGGGCCACGCCGAGGTTGATCGCCGCGTCGGCGACATTGAACACCCAGGGGAAATGCAGGCGCGAGACGTCGATGAAGTCGATCACATGGCCATAGCGGATGCGGTCGATCAGGTTGTTGCCGATCGCCCCGCCCATGATGAAGCCCAGGCCCGAGGCCATCAGCGGCCGGATCGCCTTGCGCGCCCAGATCCCCAGGCCGATGACCACGGCGGCCGAGAACAGGGTCAGCAGCCAGCGATATTCCGGCCCGCGAAACAGGCCAAAGCTCATGCCCTGGTTATGGACCAGGGTCAGGTACAGCGGGCCAACCACCGGCAGGCTGGCGCCTTGCTCGGTCCCCAATGTGGCCAGGATCCAACCCTTGCTGAGCTGGTCCAGCACGACGGTGATCGCGGCGATGGCGTAGGCGGTCAAGCCGAGGCGGGTGATCGATTTCATGGTTCGTCGCTCTTCCTTTGATCCTCTCCCAGAGGGAGAGGAAGGGGCCTGCCGCGTAGCGGCGGGAAGGTGAGGGGTTACGCTGTTTGCCGGCGTGCCGGCACGCCGTCTAGCATCTTAACCCCTCACCCTCCCACGCCTGGCGGCGCGGGCCCCTCCCTCTCCCTCTGGGAGAGGGAGATCTTAAACCGCCTGCCGGCTATCCCACCACGCCACCGCTTCGGCGTCGCGGAGGCTAAGCTCGGGATAGCGCGGATCGGTTCCCACCTCCGGCAGGATGCGCCAGGAGCGCGCGCACTTCTTGCCGTCGGCGAGTTTTGGCTCCACGGCCACGCCCTTGACCTCGTCCAGCGCGAACGCGCCGGTGGCTTCGCCGGCCACCAGCGTCGCGGCGCTGGTGCGGAACACCTCGGCGGCGTCCAAATCGTCGAAGGCTGCCAGTAGGGCGGCGTCGTTGATGTGCACCACCGGCGCGCCTTCCAGGGCCGAGCCGAGTCGCTTTTCACGACGTTCGACTTCCAAGGCCGAGGTCACCACCGAGGTTACGGTCTCGACCTTGGCCCACCGCGCGGCCTCGGCGTCATTGCGCCAGGCGGCCGGCGTCTCCGGCATCACCCGCAGCACGTTGCTGCCCGCCTCGGGGAAGCGCGTCGTCCAGGCTTCTTCCATGGTGAAGCTGGTCAGGGGCGACAGCCACACCGTCAGGCGCTCGAACACATGGTCCAGCACCGTGCGATAGGCCCGGCGGCGCAGGGCCGTGGGGATGTCGCAATAGAGGCAGTCCTTGCGGATGTCGAAGAACAGGCTGGACAAATCCCCTTGGCAGAAGTCGATCAGCGGCCGGATGACGTCGCTGAACCGGTAGGCCTCGTAGGCGGCCTTGACCTGGCCATCGAGCTCCCACAGCCGGTGCAGGATGTACTTCTCGAGCGGCGGGAAGTCGGCATAGTCCGTCACCCGCTCGGCCTCGTCGAAGCCGGCCAGGGCGCCCAGCAGGTAGCGGGTGGTGTTGCGCAGCTTCCGATAGGCGTCGGTGGTGGTGGCCAGGATGGTCTTGCCGATCCGCTGGTCCTCGGAATAGTCGACCATCGCCGCCCACAGCCGCAGGATCTCGGCGCCGCTTTCCTTGGTGATGGTCTGGGGCTCGACGGTGTTGCCCTTGGACTTGCTCATCTTCTCGCCGTTCTCGTCCTGGGTGAACCCATGGGTGAGAACCGCTTTGTAGGGCGCGCGGCCGCGCGTGCCGCAGCTTTCGAGCAAGCTGGACTGGAACCA
>JACMOF010000409.1 GCA_014378155.1 Caulobacter sp.
CGCCTGGAAGGCGTCGCCGCCGGGGTCGAGGCCGTGGCCGCCATTCCCGACCCGCTGGGCGTCGAGACCGCCCGCTGGACGCGGCCCAACGGCCTGGACATCGCCCGGGTTCGCACCCCGATCGGCGTGATCGCCATGATCTTCGAGAGCCGGCCCAATGTCACCGCCGACGCTGCGGCCCTGTGCGTGCGCTCGGGCAATGCGGTGATCCTGCGCGGCGGGTCGGAGTGCATCCACTCCAACCTCGCGATCCACGCGGCCATCGCCAAGGGGCTGAAGGCGGCGGGGATTTCGACCGACGCGGTGCAGATCGTCCGCACCCCCGACCGCGACGCCGTCGGCGCCATCCTGTCGGGCCTGGACCGCACGATCGACCTGATCATCCCCCGGGGCGGCAAGAGCCTGGTGGCGCGTGTGCAGGCCGAGGCGCGGGTGGCGGTGCTGGGCCACCTCGAGGGCCTCAACCACGTGTTCGTGCATGCGGCGGCGGACCCGAAGAAGGCCGTCGAGATCGTGCTGAACGCCAAGATGCGCCGCGTGTCGGTGTGCGGCTCGGCCGAGACCCTGCTGGTCGACCGCGCGGGGGCCAAGGCCCTGCTGCCGCCGATCGCCGACGCCCTGATCAAGGCCGGCTGCGAGCTGCGCGGCGACAGCCTGGCCCTGCAGATCGAGCCCGACATGAAGGCCGCCGTCGAGGCCGACTGGACCACCGAATATCTGGCCCCGATCCTGTCGGTGGCCGTGGTCGATGGGGTGGAGGGCGCGGCCGCCCACATCGCCGCCTATGGTTCGGGCCACACCGACGCGATCGTCACCGAGGATGAGGCGGCCGCCGAGCGGTTCATCGCCCTGGTGGACAGCGCCATCGTGCTGGTCAACGCCTCGACCCAATTCGCCGACGGCGGCGAGTTCGGGTTCGGGGCCGAGATCGGCATCGCCACCGATAAACTTCACGCCCGCGGTCCGGTCGGGGCCGAGCAACTGACGACATTCAAATATGTGGTTCGCGGGACCGGCCAGACTCGTCCCTGAGGCCGGCCGGCCCGCCGCGCAGAGGCTGGGTTTCCACTTGGAACCCGGCATGCGCGTCGGCCTGTTCGGTGGCAGCTTCAACCCGGCGCACGAGGGCCACGCCCACGTCGCCGAGACGGCGCTGCGACGCCTGGAGCTGGACCGGGTGATCTGGCTGGTCTCGCCGCAGAACCCGCTGAAGTCGGCGCATGAGACAAGGCCGCTGGCCGGGCGCCTGGCCGGCGCTCGGCGCTGGGCCCAAGGGGGCGGTTTGGGCGGCGGCATGATCGTCTCCGACGCCGAGACGCGTCTGGGCTCGAAATACACCATCGACACCCTTCGGGTGCTGAAGGCCCGCTATCCGGGGGTGAAGTTCGTGTGGATCATGGGGGCCGACAGCCTGGCCACCTTCCATCGCTGGCGGGGCTGGACCCAGATCATGCGCGAGGTCCCGGTGGCGGTGATCTCGCGGCCCTGGGCTGCGCTGAAGGCCCGCACCTCGCCCGCCGCCCGCCGCTTCGCCTTCGCCCGCCGTCCGGCCAGCGAGGCCGCGATCCTGGCCGACGCCGCGGCTCCGGCCTGGGTCTATCTGACGGGGCCCCTGAACTTCGCCTCGTCGACGGCGCTGCGGGGGCGGCAGACGCGGGGGTAGTTTCCTTCTCCCCTTGCGGAAGATGGTGGCCTAGCGGAGCGAGGTCGGGTGAGGGGTCGATCGCCCTTTCGGCAGAAACGATCGCGCGCTCAATCGCGGCGGTTTTCGGTTGAGAGGCCCCTCATCCGACCGCTTCGCGGCCACCGTCTCCCGCACGGGGGAGAAGGACCATGACCGCCCGAATCGCCCCG
Organism: Caulobacter sp.; assembly: GCA_014378155.1. Classification (GTDB taxonomy): domain Bacteria; phylum Pseudomonadota; class Alphaproteobacteria; order Caulobacterales; family Caulobacteraceae; genus Caulobacter. The sequence continues at coordinate 1,855 of JACMOF010000409.1, forward strand.
ATCCACGTTCCCCCTCATCTTTTCGAGTCATCCATGCTATGGGAGGGATTGCGCGACCCCCATCAAGGAGCATTTCCGCTGCGTAGCGACCCCGCGCCAAGTGCGCACGAGGACACGGCCTCCGCCGATACCTCGAAAAAAGCGACCTCGACCACCGAGACCGCCCTGGACAAGAGCATAAAGGCGCTCGAGACCCTGATCCTGTCGCGTCTCGACGACGACAAGGCCCAGGACATCGTCCATATCGACCTGACGGACAAGAGCTCGGTCGCCGACAGCCTGATCGTGGCGTCCGGCCGCTCGCACCGTCACGTCGGCGCCCTGGCCGACCACATCCTCCGC